>CAKMJS010000139.1 GCA_927405585.1 uncultured Desulfosporosinus sp. | reverse complement strand
CAGAAGTAAGTGCGATCTTCGGTATTAGTGCAGTCGCCGCACTTTCTTATCTGGTATTTAACCTCTTTACACCACCCTGCTTTGCGGCGATCGGTGCCTTCGCCTAATGTACCCGTCGTTATTAAAGTACCTACCTGGTATACAAGGAAAGCGATTACATAACCCATACCCATTTGGAAACCAACACCACCCTGCTTTGCGGCGATCGGTGCCATGAGGTCTGAACTGGAATCGTCTAAGTGGCTATGGGGCTAACATTGCGGTGGTGCGTCGTTGTCTTTCATTCTTAATGGTTCTTGTTGCAATAACGCGGGGTATACAACAACCTGTACAAATAATCATAGGTATAATCGATCGACCTGATAATCAAGGCACTTATAATGATTACGATAATTCCGAGGAAGTACATCGACGTTCCGACCCAGCTGTTGTCGTTAAAGAAAACACCGGCGAATAGTGCAATGATGGGGAGTTTTGCGCCACAAGGCATAAATGGGGTTAACATTGCGGTGGTGCGTCGTTGTCTTTCATTCTTAATGGTTCTTGTTGCCATAACGCCGGGTATACCACAACCTGTACCAATAATCATAGGGATAATCGATCGACCAGATAATCCAACCTTTTTAAAGAATCGATCCAAAACAATCGCGACTCGAGCCATATATCCACTGTCTTCCAAGAGTGCTAAGCAGAAAAACAGCACCATAATCAGTGGTAGGAATCCAATCACCGCACCAACACCGCCAATGATACCATCAAGCAGTAAGGCAGCGATAACAGGGTTTACGTCTTCGCCAAGCAGAGAGGCTACAACTTCGTACACCGAGTCTATCCAGCCCACAAAAATATCTGCGAACAAGGGTCCAACCCATGTCTGAGAGATGGAAAACACTAGCCAGATTATAGCTACAAAGATCGGAATCCCAAGCCATTGGTGAGCTATGATCCTATCGGCCTTGTCTTGTACGGTTTGCTTTTCCGAGCTTACCTTTCTTCTCTCGACGTCCGTTACAACATTGTTAATAAACGCATATCGTTTTTTATCCGCTTTCTCAAAGTCCTCCTTTGTTGAAGCGTTTTTTATATCTCCAAGAATAGGGGCCATTTGCTTTTTGTTTGACTTACCAAGTGTTATTACAACATCGATCAGTTCAAGCAACCCCGCCGATTCTGTGGATACGGTTACGATAACGGGGCATTTAAGTGCATCACTCAAGGCCGGAACATCTATCGTGTTGCCCTTTTTATCGGTCAAATCGCTCTTATTGAGTGCAATAACGACGGGTATACCCAGTTCCAGTAATTGTGTCGTAAAGTACAAACTTCTGCTTATGTTCGTTGAGTCAACAATGTTGATGATAACATCAGGCTTTTCGTTTTGGATAAAGTCTCTGGTTACCGACTCTTCACTCGTGTAGGGCGACATGGAGTAGGCGCCGGGTAAGTCCACCACCACCAAGTCTTCGTTCCTTGGGTTCAGGCTCTGTTTAACATCGCCTTCCTTCTTCTCTACGGTAACCCCGGGCCAGTTTCCTACATGCTCGATTTTACCAGTAATAGCATTAAACATTGTTGTTTTTCCGCTATTTGGATTTCCTGCTAACGCAATTTTCATGACTTCCTCCTTCAAATAGTTAGCTTAGTCTAACTCTTTATGCAACGTTGTAAAGTTAGTTTAGTCTAACTTTTTATCCAACAATTAATGCCTATTGATCATGGTATAAATAAGTTATTTATACCATGATGGCGTTTGCTAAATCCTCGTCTATACTGTACCTTGCATCTTTGATGTTAACGATATAGTTGGATGCCAATTTTGAAATAATTGTTACTCGTTCACCAGGATAACAACCCAGCGTAAATAAAAATTCACGTATATCATCATAATCAGTTTTAACACAATTCACAGTATAAGGCGTATTTATTGTTCCCTTTGATAATGACATCACATATACCTCCTCCACCTGATGTTCTGCTTTAATTCTACTGTTATTAATATTTTAATGCTATTGATAATGAATGTCAATAGCATTAAAAAAGAATGTTTCCGCATCGGAACAATCCTTGGAATATAATAAGATTTTCTCTATGCTCTCCAGTAGATGTCGTTAATCAAAACATTCTCGCGGGAATTTTCCGTTGTAATATTCGACCTCATGAAAAAAACGGGGACGTCGCGAAACTTAGTTTCGATACGTCCCTTTAGTCCTTTGGAGATCATCGAAAAACGGATTCCAAGGGTATCGTGAGATCTTGGAATAACTTCACGGGTATCTCATCCGGCACTGAGTAGACCGTGGGTTTGCCATATTGGTCGTTTTCAAGCAAAAATACCATGACTGTTTCATCTAGGGGATAAACGACCCAATACTCTTTTACTCCTGAACTTTCATAGAGGGAAAGCTTTACCCCCATGTCTTTTTTAAACGTTGAAGGGGATAATATCTCAATAATCATGTCCGGTGCTCCTAGACACCCCCGATTATCAATTTTCTGCGGATCACACACCACCAAAATATCTGGTTGCACAACCTTATCAATCTCTGAATCAGGTATCTCCGCATCCGCTAAACGGACATCAAATGGCGCAATATAAGCTCTACACTTATTTCCTTTGAGCCAGTTTGCCAATAAGCGAAACAATTCTCCCAATACTTCTTGATGTTTTGGTGTAGGGGCGGGAGTCATATTGAAAGGAACTCCGTCAATCAGTTCCCAGCGTTCGTCTTCCGGCCAAGTCAAATAGTCCGCATAAGTATAACGGGAAGGCAACTCTTTAGGAGGAGTAGGTGACATATAGCTCGACCTCCTTTTTTCCATATTATAGCACATCCCTAAGCTGATATCACTCCAGCCTTAACGATGTCGAGTGTCTTTCGATCAAAACAAATTGATCTGCTTAGCCTCAGAAACCCTGAATAGAGCTTTTTCCAGCTTTTCGTCAGTCTGAATTGCGCTCTCATCTCGAATTAGTTCTTCGAATTTTAGATACTCATTGCTTCCGATGGCACTGGACCTTACCTTTAACATATAAATTAAGTTAAAACAATTCATAATCGAGTTTTGTTTCAGATCGGAAAGACAGATCAGCTGGGTACGGTGCTTTTTGGCAATTTCAAAGAGTGGATTGAGCAGATGTTCCGAAGAGATGGGCCCAAACGGATTGTCCATCACCAAAACACTGGAATCCTTGTCTTCGTCGGCACCCGCAGCCTCCAGGGTACGGGACCGGGTATAGGCCATTAAGGCAGAAAGTACGGAGAAGTAGACGACAAACTTCTCTCCACCTGAGTTTTCCCGCACGGCATCTTCCCAGGTCTTTAGACTACTGTTTTGCATGTTCAGATCAATCTTAAAGACCTTGACTGGAATATTTGAATTCCCCAAATAGACGTTCAATAATTCCCGGCTGTACATCAATTTGGTGACGGCCTTTTTGACGTCTTCCTCACTTTTTTCTGCTCGGGTCTCCTCTCGCACCTTCATAATACACTCTTCGATGTAGTCCTTCATCCGAATCCCAGCGGCCTCACTAGAATCCAAAGCGAGTTCAATTTTGAGCATTTGCACGGGTCTGCTTCTCCCTTGCAGGCGTACCTTAGAATGGTCGGATATCCATTCAATTTCTTCGAAAAACCTCATCCCATGGAGCAAACTCTGCTGAATCATATCCTTTTTGTTCCGCTCTAAATTAGAGAGTTGGTTTTCATGGAGTTGAATTAATTCTCGAAGCTTGTCTTTATGCAGGCTCATGCGCTCATAGAGATAGTAGTAACTGTCATAGTCCATCTCCACCTTATCCCAAAGCAGGTCAAGCCCTTTAAAGATATTGCTGATATTAGTGTTTCTTTCCCGATAGTCCGCTTTCATACCGGTATACTTGTTTCTGAGGGTGTCTGCTTGGGTTCGGTTCTTGGTTTCCACAATACGGTAACCTTCCCCTAACACCCTAATTTGAGCTTTCACATCCTGGTCTGGGCTGAACCCTTTTTGCGGCTCAAAGTTCATTCCGTTGGTAACGGAACTGATTTGTTCCATTAACTTGTTATAATCCTCGATTTTTTGAAATATTAGACGGATCTCCTGACCCAACTTTGTATTCCTAGCTGATAGTTTATAACGCCGATCTTGGAAATCCCCTTGGATATCTTTCGGACTGAGCGGATATTCTGCACCCAGTTTCTCTATTTCTTCAAGCGCTTTAACACAGGCTGTATCTGCCGACCCCTCATCTCTAACTGCTCTTTTTTCCTCCTGCTGCCGCTTCTTGCTTAACTCTTCGAGTATACTAATCTCCGCCTGAATCTCTTCAACCGTTTCTTCATCATAGTCCACTCCACTATAGTCGCTTTCCAATAGCCCTAGTTTCTGGATCTCTTTTTCCTTCTTAGCACATTCCGAGTGTAGTTCATGTTTACGTTTTTCCAGCTGCTCGATTTCTCCGCTATAGGTGGCCTTCAAAGCTTTTAGTCGTTCCTCAAGGTCTTCTAGTGAACCCTCAACTAGTTCAGCTTCCTGGGCCTCCTGATAGGGGGAGTACTTTTTCAGGATTTCTCTAGACTCTTGTTTATTCTGCTTGATTTCAGAATTTAATTTCTCGATCTCGTCCTGCAATCTATCCAGGCTTGCGGTCAGTTCTGACTTTTTCCCTTCTGCACCGGTGATTGCTTCGATAACTTCTGCCAGCTTTCTCCGGCACGTTTGGTAGTCTTTTTCTTTTCCAATCCAGGTTTCAAACATCTCGACAGCAGCTTGTGCTTTTTGTAGGGAAGCCTTGATTTCTTGGATTGTCTGCTCAAGGTCTTTCTGGGTAGCGCGAAGGTCCAGTTTCTCCTTTTTGAGGAACTCCATTCTGGTTTGAATTATTTGAAGCTGGTTTTCACTGCTAGCTAACTTTTTACTTAAGACATATCGATGATCCGCCTTATAGGTAAAGCGCTCACAAATGGCTTGTTTAGCGACTGCTTGGTTGCGCTCTTCTGAATAATGCTGATACTGTTCCAACGCTTCTGCATGCTTTTGTTTCAGTTCTTCTTCCAGTTTTAGGAGGCTAGCATTGTCAAAGACCCTACCCTCATACAAACAAACTAGAGATAGCCCTTCAACCGCTTCAACCAATCTGTCCTGACTTGTCAACCCCACCCCTAAATCCTCATAGGCGATAATCGGAATAACCCGTCGCATGGTCATATGCTTCATCGACTGAGCCAAGCGTTCAATATTCTCCCGCGCTAGGATCAGGGCGTAGGGTAAGACTGGATTATTGGCAAGCATTGTTTGCCGGATTTCAAGGGGCTGGTTGCGCAAATACGTTTCTCCGGTGTCATAGTGAATATCCTGCTTGGCCAGAACGGCGATTATTTCTTCTGGGATATGCAATCTCCCGTTTTTGAGCGAAGCAAGAGACTCTTTAGAATCGTCACGAATCCGCACAGCTTCCTCTAGGCTATGATCCAGGCTTTTGAGCCGTTGTGTAAAGGTTGTATGTAGACGTTCCCTGTCAAAGCGAAGTTCGGCGTCAAACCCGAATTGTTGGAGAATTTCTAAGATTTCCTGTTCCTGTCGCTGGTATTCGGCAAGCTCACGCTCTAGGCCGTTAAAGAGATTGGTTTCGTTCGACTTTGCGTCTTGTAAGCCTTGGAGTTCTTGTTCTGACTCAAGTTGTTTTTGTTCCAGTCTTTTTCTTTCCTCAACCTGTCTTTGACCCTCTAATTGCCAGTTATCTAGGGCCTTCTTAAGTTCGAGTCGGGTCTTTTCGATGTCCTTATCTGAGAGTTCTCCGAGCAGATTCCTATTTAGGCTCAGTTTGAGCTGTACAAAAACGTCTCGTTCATATGCCTCATACTGTTTGGTTTGTTGCTGAAAACTGCCTTTTTGTCCTTCAAACTTTCTTAAGTCATCCTCCAGATTAGTGGAGTCCAGTTTGACCTGATCCCGTAAGGTTCCCCTCTTCGCGTTTTCTTCACTTAAGCGCGACAAAGCGAACTCAAGCGTTTGCAGGGTCTCTTGAGATAATTTCTTGAGGGAATACTCCAGATTACGCATCCTTTCATCCGTATCGTAGTCTGACTTAGACGCGTTCAGCTTTTCGTCAATCCCCGAAAGATCCGCCTTTTTCCCTCTGATATCTTCTTGTAGGCCAGCGGCTTGCATAACTTTTCCGGAGCGCTTGGCAGCTTCAAGCTTAGCCTCGTTTACTTGACTATTTTTTTCAGCCTCTGCCAGTCTACTGGCAGCCAACGTATGCTCATCACGTCTTAACCAATAGGTATAGGAGCGTTCCTCTAAATTGATTCGCTGTTGTTCTTGGTTCATGGTGACTAATTCCTGTTTATTTTGCTCATGGTTTTCACGAAGCACGGTGGTTTCAGCGTTTAGATAATTGTTTAGGGCTGCCAGTTTACCGCCAATCAGCTTTTGTTCTTCCAAGCGGTTGAGCAACTCGACTAACGTCTCTACCTGCTCTCCATAGACTCCTAGAAACTCGTCAAGAACTTGCTTTTCTAAGATAAAGCGTTCGTTCTCAATAACCTCTCGCACGAGACCTGATAACATATCCTCGAGTCGGCGAGCTTCAGCCCGATCTTTGAAGATCACTTTTTCGATCGTCTTGATGATCCATTCGTTGAGCAGTTGGCTGGAGTTTTTATACTTTTGGAAGATCTCGTCTAAACCGCCTTCGCTGTCATTGATCTTGGCGATAATATTTTTCCATTCATCTTGGGCAATCCCGAATTCAGCCAGCCGTTTTCGGTAGCGGTCCCCATCATCATCGTGAAAACAGCTAAACAAATACGGATCTTTCTTCTCCTTATCGGCCATCATCTCCCGAGCGTCTTTAAAGGGCTTGATCTCTAGAATATTGCCGCTTTGTTTGACCAGCTCAATATTCGCCAGATCAAATGGGTTCGAGTTAGTATAGTTTGACGTGAAGGTAAAATACTTCACCCTGTTCTTCTCATCCTCAACCCCGGAAACGTCAGCCGACACCATCCCGATACCCGTTAGTAGATAGCCGGCGGATCCATCTAGCTTCCATTCGATCAGGACATAAGCGGGTAAGCGTTTCTTGCGAAAAAAAGCGTTGATTCGACGCCCTTGGATTTTAATTTCCGGGACGATCGGTTGAAAGAGCAGCTGAACTAAGACACTTTTTCCTCCGCCATTAGCTAAGCTGAGCAGGGCGTTTTCCCCACCATGAAAGTTAAACATTTCATCCTGAATATGCCTCGAATCATTATTATAGGAAAAGTTAATAATCCGAATTCGGTTGATTCTAGGCATCTAGCTCAACTCCTTCGAAAAACCTTTTGATTTCTTCGACTCGGCTATCATCCAGGTAATAATTCAACATCAGGTCATCGAGCTTCCGAGTGGGACGAAGCTCCCGATCCTCATCGACAAGTCTGAGTAGGTTTTCTCGCTCTAAGAGTCGACACGTATTCAGGATTGTACCGGTTTTCGTTTTACGCCCTCGTTCCTCGTAGTCCTGTTTGCTTTCCCATAGTTCGGCGATCCTCGTAAAATTGAGGGCATAGGTTTCCTCGAGCACCTTAACCTGCTCATCCTCTGCCAAAGCCATGCGAAAGCGCCGATCCAGTTCTTCGATTAACTTGCTAATTCTCAAAAACTCTCGTTGCTTGGGATTGCGATTCCGCCCACCATAAAACAAGTATAAAATGAACATAGAAATATAGCTAAGCAAGTAGGCATCGACGAGTCGAGCATCCGTGGCAACACTCTCTCGGATATCTTTCGTCGTAAAGCCCAACACTCCGTTCCCGCTATTCGGAAGCAGATAGAGAGTCCCTGCCACTTCGATGGTTTTAAAATCGAGTTCTTCTTCAAATTCCGCCAGGATTGCTCGAACCTCTACATTGCGAAATTCTAGGAAGAGGTCTCCCTCGGTTTCTCGATCCAGCTGTCCCTTTTCGACTAATTTCCGATAGATCTTCAGCGCTGTTTTAATGTCGCTCACTCAAAACTCACCTCAATCCTAAAATCGCTGATCGCGATGCGCCTGCTAAACGTCCCTTCCCCGATCTGGGTTTCTAGCTCCCGAACAAACAATTGTTCGTCTGGTTTCATGATCACTAATTTCTTAATCCCATATAAGTCCGGTTGTGAATATTCAAGGCGATACAGACAATAGCTGACATCCAGTTCTCCTGTGGCATTGGCCACTACGTCCTCCTGCTGAGTTTTCCATTTCTTTAAATCGATCACCTGTAGATCATAGAGCCTAAGCATGGTCTTGAAAATCAAATCATCCTCGGTTAGTTCACTAAAGACGTTTTGGTTATGTTCCAGATCTTGAAAGAACTCGCTAAACCGAAAGGGCTCCCGCTGACGATCGGCAAACTCTAATAGGCTCCGGATAAAGTCGATATGACGGTCATTAAGTTTGCTAATTCTGCGCAGTTCGGTGTCTTCACCTAGCTCCTCCACGATAATACTCTGAGTCCCCTCTTCCTCCTGCTTAAGTCGGGCCTGCCGTTCAAATAAGGTAAGCAAGTTGAGGGTGCGGTCAGGATTCGGCTTGAATAAAGGGTTCAGTAATTGCCAGAGTGAGGAGACCTTGTGTTCGTTACATTGCTCTAAGGGTTTCAAGATGACTTGTTCAAAGTCATAATAGCGGGCTCTCGACAGTGCAAAGGAATCGGCAATGGTTTCCTTATAGATTCGAGACAGACTGAGCCGCTCAAGAATCAGTTCTTTTTGCTCTCCGATGGTGAGATTGATATTACGACGGATCACGGCAATCTCTGAGCGTGCTTTGCTCATCTGCTTATCTAAAACGCCCCGAGTGTTTTCCTCTTCTTTGAGGCGGTCTTCCGAAAGCACGATCATTGCTCGGATCTCATTCATCATGCCGTACTCTTCTTCGAGTAAGGTATAGGTACTCGATACCAAGCGTTCAAATTCTTCGATGTTCACATCGTAAATATTTTCTCTGACTTTCTGAACAAATTGCCGGATATCGTTCTTCTTTTGCCGGATCATCTGAACTAGGTTGGCACTTTGCCCAATCGCTTTCTTGTAGTTTTTGCGCTTTATCAATTCTCTGAGTTTTAACTCTTCTATTGTAAAGCTAATTTCTTGCTCGACTTCTTTGGTTCGAAAGAGTAAATCATACCCTTGATCGGTCAGTTGATAATTCAAACTATAGCCGCGCTGATCATCGATGAGCTTGTCATCAATCAGTCGGATCCGAAGTTGCTCCATTCCCTGCCCGTACTTCATGACTGGGTAGTATCTGGCCTCGCCGCCATTTTGCAAAATATCCTTGATGATGTATTCTGTCAGCTTTCGATTAACCTCCGGGGTCAGGTTCAAAGAATATTCAGGAATAATCTGAGCCACAAAGTTAGCAATGCTCTCCATCGTACAATCCTCGTCCTCGCTTAACGTCCGTTCCATGATGAATACGAGGACCGAGAGGATTATGTTATCGAGTTGCCCTAGCTCAAACAATCTCTCAAATTCCATTTTTCGATTGCCACGATTGATGATAGAGTCAATCGCCGCAACCAGCTTCATCCTCTGTTCAAAGCCTTCCAGAAACTCAAGTTTTGTCGTAGCCACTCTATCGATCCCTCGTTTCTTATCGGCACATTCCAAAAACTATCCAAGACATCTTTGACTTGTTATTTTCTTTCCTATGCCTTACTTTAAAATCGTTGCTACCACTTGGTAATTAATAATTTCTTGGGGTATGTACTTACCCTCAGCCAACAGGGCTCTTAGGCTCTTCTCTTCCGACAATCCTAATAACGAAAGGAATTCGGGGAGTGGACCTATTACCCCTCTTTGATCCAGTGAGTTTGGTAATTCGACCGTTTCCGCCAATTCGAGCATGAGCCTGTACAAAGCAGAGAACGGCTTAAGCTCAAGGGATGGGTTGGCGTCTCGAGTACGGAAAAACAGACGAATTCCTTCCCAATCAAGATCACCAAAGTAGAGAAAGCGGGGAGCTTGTCCACTAGAGTCAGACTGGCCTCCTTGACTTCCATGACCGACTAGCATCGTAGCACTGTAGTCTTCTAAGGTCCCTCGCTTGGTGATTTTATTCCCTTCTCCATATAAGAGCACATTGACAACTGTGCCAGCGATGCAATTTTTGCCCGTAGCTTGCATGAGCTTTCTGAACGTAAACCAAGTGTCTTTATTTTCAATCACTAAAACGGTCATCGGTTTGTCCCTGTCATGTAAATATTCAAAAAAGGGCTCAGGAGTATCATAATAATGAAGAAACTCCTCGTCTAAGCCATTAAACTTCAGAACGTCTTTGACTAAGGTCCTCTGCTCATCCAACAACTTTTCCCTACCCCACACCGAAAATGAGCGTTCTTTGCGCGACATGGGCATTTCTAATAAATCCTTGGTAAACCACAAATACCGACTGATCCCTTCCACGACTTCCAAGTGCTTTTTATAATATTCCGGTCTTTGCAAATAGCCGGAAATATTTAGAACTGGATTCAGACGACGAACTGACTCGCTGGAACCGCTATGATCGACTGGCGGTTTGACGATTCGATATTTATTAAAAAGCGGTGGTATACGCCCATTGCTCTTTGACGCCCTTACCGGAATAAGAACTTCTCTTTCTACCAATCTTTCAACTTCAATGTGAAAGAGCTCGTAATCTGATTCACGGAAGATCTGTTGGAGTTCCTGATCAGAAATCGTTTTCTTGGGACTTTTTAAGACTTGTTCGAGTCGTTTCATACCAATCTCCTCTTACAGTCGCCAAATTATGCAGTATTTTACTACGCAGCTTATCTAAATATACCTTTTTCAAATAGCATTGACAATAATTATCTCTATTCAACCTAGACTCCTTAAATCCACTCTGAAGACAACAATCTCGGAATTGTGGCATTTTAGTTAATTTAAAACCCTTCGTTCACAAAGCTTCTATATACAATATAGGTCGTGGACTTTTTTCAGCCCGATTTAGACAGCTTAATCAATTTCTCCTGTAGACATAGACTTGCTGGGCACATACACGGCTTGCCTAGCTTCGCAAAAAAGCCGGTTTTCTAAATCCCCTTGGTCGGCTCTCTCGATGGCTTTTCCTTAGCATCCGCCACTTTAAAGAGCTGCACTTGTTTCCGAATTAGGTCAGAGTGAAATACTACTAAGGAATGTCTATACCTAGGCATACAGAAGTCAATCATTAGCAATAGAATCGGAGATATTTCACATGCAAAATGTGTAATGGCGTGTAATGGGGACGGTCCTTTTAACACACTAATGAACCTAAATAAACTTGCAAAAGACGCTCCTGTCGGAACGCCTTTCAATCTGTTATAACTTTGACAAAATACAAATCTGAACTGGCTCGATGATTAACTGTGTGGATAGGGTAACTGGACTTTGTAGTTTGTAAAGACGTCAAGTGTATCAGAAATCTGTTGTGGAGTAGCGATATCGACTTGGTATTCTCCAAGGTTAAACAGTTCTTCAAAAAGCTGCCGTTGAACTTGCTTTAAACTATTCAGGTTATTAATAACAACATTGTAAAGCTGCTCGCAAAGAATCTCTTTAGACCCGGTTGTATATCCTTCAATCACGTACTTTTCACTCAAAAGAGCATCATTTAATCTGTCTCGCAAGTTAAATGTGGGATCTTTTTCTTTCGGCAGAACTGGGGACTTATCTTTTCCGATTTTCTGGACCCCAAATGGGCTTGTGACTAATGAGTTATTGTCAATCATTGTACCATGCCTCCTTGAGGTTGTTGTTGGAGGTAAGTTAAGAGATTGAAATAGTTTTGTTGATGGACTTGCCCGGCGTTATTAAACACTCCCTTAAATACGGGATCCACCTCCTGGTTGGCATATTGATTACACTTTTTCACCATAAGCAGTTCCCAAGATAGAAAATCTTTAATGTAATTGAGTTCTTTGACGGATAGGTTTGGCACTCGGCACACCTCCAAATTGTTCATACTCATAGATTTTGTTGTTTACACAACTATTATGTATTGTCGCCGCTACCATTGAAGAATTATTCACTATAGCGCTTAAGTGATCGGTATAAGTTCTACTGGGTTTTAGAAAACGACTACCAAGGAACCCCTTATCTGTTGTTTTGCTGGACACAGCTTACCCCACTTATGAAAATACGTATATCGCATCACCCTTCCAAAGGTTCTTAAGTTCAACTGGTTTTTAGTAATGTTTTCAACTCTTTGCAAAGGCCCATCATGAGGTGACCGCGTAAGCCGTCCGCCTTACCCTGCTCAATTTGCGAAAGCATATAGGAGAGTGCCTCCTCTCCCCCGTATTTCAGAATCTCATCATAGGCGTTTTGATGAGCCAAGACATAGTCTCCAGGGTTCGAGGAATGTTGAGGGGATGACATAATGACCGTTAGGCGATCCTCTACCAGGCTGATAATCTCAGGAGTAACCGTTGCGTTCTTCACTTCCGAGGGATTTTCAGCAAATTCTAGGGCTTTTTTATAGACGACTTCCGTGATTTCCTTAATAAACTGATAAGGCTGTTCACAATAGTAGTTTCCGCCCTTGGCATAGATATAATATACCTCATTTCCAAATCTCAGGACTTTGTACTCCACTCCCACAGGGATGTCTTGTATGCTTTGCATTGTTGTCTTTTTTCCGTCGACGATAGCGTTCACCACGGCTTCTGGGATTAGGTAACTGCGTAGAGCGTACATCTTGGGGGCTTTCTTAAGAAATAATCGAGCAATGGAGACAAATAAAATTACATAGCTTGCCGTGATACTCATATTTAAAACAGTCACAAATAGATCCTGTATAAATTGTTCCACGCCTAACCCTCCTTGTAGCTGTCAATCAGCTCTTTAAGATAGTCAGCCTCCTGCTTGCTTAACGTCTTATCCTTCATAAAGGCGGTTATGAATTGCGGCAGCAGAGAGCCCCCAAAGGTGCGGTTGATGAACTGCTTGCTTTCAAACCTCTGCACTTGTTCTTGCTTGACCAGTGCTGTCACCGTGGCATTTTGATTACTTAATACTCCTCGTTCACAAAGCTTCTTCAATACGGTATAGGTCGTAGACTTTTTCCAGCCCAGCTGTTGTTCACAAAGACTGACAAGCTCACCCGAGCCAAGTGGTTCGTTCTGCCAGACGATGGTCGCAAAAACAAAAAAGCTAGACCGTTTAATAAAAACGATCTAGCTAATTCTATTCCCCCGCACATAACGTCACTACAAAAGGATCATCCTACTCTACGACCCGCTCAAGGCTTTCAATTATCTCAAGGATTAATTAAACCTAAAAACAATCGGAAATATAAAGACTACAATGGCTGTCCAAATGAAATAAACATAGAGATAATCTGTCTGCCATTTTATTAGCTTAGAGAAATCAAATTTCTTCTTGAAATACCCGATATATAACCAGGCAAGTCCGGCCAGGTTGCCCAGCAAAGCCAAATTCTCCCCTAGCGCGGCCAGCTTATTGGGGGTTATACCAAAGGCGGACAAGCGGAAAAGTATGGCCGATAAAGCAACTCCGTCGATAACCAGTGCTGCCATGATCAAAGCTAGATTCAAGTAATCAAACAGGTTAGCTGGCTGGCGAATATCTCTCGCCGAAATGACGTACAAGACCAGCCCCAGCACTAAAGCCAGCATAAAATCGAATCCAATCAGGAACTCTCTTTCCATAAATGGACTATTACCAGTAATCATCATAACTATTAAGAAAGCAACCATAATGATCAGGAAGAGCGGGCTGAATATTTTGGCCAAAATGGGTGCAAAGTTCTCCACCACGCTTTTTTTGGCCTCTACTAAATAGACAGTAATCATGGCTGCCGCAAACCCTCCATAAATCAGTAAATACTCTGTAAGAAATTTTTCGATGTCAATTTGGATGGCTTGGAAAATAACCATCGTGAACAGGAATAACACCATTACACCTGCCATGACTAATACACCATAGATAAAGGCTTCACCTGTGAAGCGTATAAAATTCATTCTCCCTTGGCTGCCTTGCCACTCCCTGCCTATATAAGCTGCTCCGATGACCAACCACAAAAATAAAGGAAGATGAACGATGGTAAGAACTTCTGTATGGTGAGGATCAAATGACGGATACACATTGATAATCACCGCTGCTAGGATAAAAATCCCCAGTATCGTTGCCCATGTTTTTAACTCTGATTTCCTCTTGATTAAGAAAAACGCCGCAATAAAAGGTAAAATAAAGAAACTCAAGTTTTTAATGAAGAATATTTTAATTTCACCGTCTTGATCGAGTAATCCGAAACCAAAAAGTTCGGGAATTTTGAATAGTGTCCCGGCTAGCAAAGCAAAAATCACCACTAGGGCAATATCGCGCCGATTTAGCTGCTTGGCCAGTGAATCTATCGGTTCTACTAATAAATGTTTCCACAGGCTCTCGGTATTTACTTTGGCAAACTCATGTGAGATCGCATCGACATTTCCTAAACGTTTGACACTAATTAAAAATGATTCATCTGGCGTGAGTCCAGCTGCAATTAAGTCCTCGATTTCGTCCCGCAAATGATTCTCCAATTCATGAATATCGGCATCGCTTAACTTACCATGGGCTCTTAAATGATCGCTCCACGAATGAATCTGTGTCTCCAAATCAAACATCTTGATCCTCCTTACGAATTACTTTCTTCATTCCATGTCCTGGCCAGAGCATTATGAACTATTTCCCACTGCTTTTTTTGCAGTTCCAACTCGGTTAACCCACTCTCTTTAATCCTGTAATATTTACGCTGCCGGCCTGCCTCCGATTTACTCAAGTAAGATTCAATTAACTGATGTTCTTCCAGACGATGTAATACCGGATACAACATACCTTCCGTCCAAATTAGTTGATTCTCAGACATTTCTTTCACACGCTTGATAATTGCATAGCCATAACTGTCATATTCCTTGAGAATGGCCAAAATGAGTGGGGTGGCAGAGGCGGCTACCAAGTCTTTAGATACATTCATTCAATCCCCCCGCTATACCTAATACTTCTATGTATAGTATACCTAGAAGTTCTATGTGTGTCAACTGTACTTACTTTGATTTTGCCGGTGTGAACTCTTACCAGAAAGGTTTCCCTAATCCACACACTTTCCAACGTACCTCTATCCTCATCCCGCTCTTCAGCTCAAAAAATAAAATGCGCTGGTGTGAGAATTTCTATCTTCTCGACCAACGCATTAAACATGTCTTCGTCATGCTCGATATCTCTTCATTAGCGATAGGTTTCAGGCAATACATGCCCAACTAGGTAGATCTTTTTCTCATCGAAGCGTGTGCGCAGTATTTCAGACAATTCAATGATGTCGGAGGTGTACTGCTCCAACGTCAGCTTCGCTTTGGGGTTGAGTGAGGGATAGGATTTTCCACAGCCGCGCTGCTCCCAGATGACGACCACAAAGTGTTTCTCAAGTTCCTGATTGAAACGTAGCACGCGCGCTGCCTCGCTTGCCCCTGGTCCACCGGAGAGGAAAAGCAGCACTGGCTTATTAACATTCTGTCCGCGGATGATCAACGACTGCTCCACCCCGCCAAGTTGGACCTTCTCAAGCGTGGCGATACTGCCGGGCTGGGGCTTGCCGTCAACGCCAAGGATGAGAGGGGTATTGGCAGCCCACTGTGAACCCAGCACAATTGCGGCCAGCAGTGTTAAGATGATGAGCAGGAAACTCATTTGACTTCCAAGTTTTTTTCGCCTGGCAGCCCGGTCTTTCGAAAATACTATTCTCACCAAAGTGTATAAGCCAACCAGCAGTGTTCCAGCGGCTAAAAGCACTAATACACCCAGCACAATCATTTCAATAAGGGACGCGCTTGCTGAACTTATTAGTTTGCGAAACAGGAGAAAATAGGCGGCGATAAGGCCTAAGTCAATGATCAAGGCAATCCATTTCCTGTTTAAGGTTCTATCTATAGTCATTTTCATTTTCCTTTCTTGACTATTGTGTTTTGTAATCAGTAGCTTTGGCCCTACGGCTATGCACTAAGGCAACTCAATCGCCCTGCCAACGGTAATGTAGCGATAGGCTTTCGGAAAAGCAGCCTCGAAAAACTGGAGCACACCTCCACTGCTGTCATGTGGGGATAGTGCGACCCTAATACAATGACTAGCAAAATAGCTATAGCTGCGACAGCGATGAGCAATACGTTCTTCAATTTCTTTTTAATCATATAAAACTTCCTTTCTTGATCGGCCAATCCATTTATTCGGTACAAGAAAGGTCAAACAGCCCAATTTTGTACCCCTTGCTATTACTATAACAAGCTATACTTAAATGAGGCTGTTTCTATTCTTAAATCCATCTTAAACTTTTGAGATGCTCAATGGATATTAATTCACTTTCGTCAGTAAGTGGAATTTCCTTTATACGATTTTTGATTATGACTTCATAATATTAATCGCTACACGTATTTGGAACTAACAGGGCAATATTTTAAGCTTGTTGCTGCAACGTTTTCCCCAGTATGGGAACGGATCCCCTGGCTCTAACATCAGGCAGAGTAAAGGCAAGTATTATGCCTAGGACGGGAAGCAGGCTAATCAAGGTCATGGTTATGGGCAGACCCATGTGGTCAGCGATTATTCCAAATAATGTTACCCCGATAGAGCCCATACCGATACCAAAACCAAGCGTCAGCCCTGAAGCCAGCCCGATATTATGAGGCAAAAGCCTTTGCCCGAAAACCACAGTAACGGAGAACGTTGAGATGAGAGATGCGCCAACAATAAAAGCTAGAACAGGAACCCAAATGCCGTTAAAGTGCAAAAACGGGTAAACCGTGAATAGACAAATAACCATAGAAGCCAATAGGCCGTTCCGCCCGCCGAAGCGGTCAGCAAAAGGCCCACCTAAAATCGTACCGACTACACCGGCAATTAAAAACGTACTCACCAGATATTCAGGTTCAGCAATACCTTTAAAACTGGGAAAGTAAAAGGGAATGAAAAAAACCAGTCCAGAATGTATCCAAGACCTTACGGTTATATATAGGATCAGTAGTATTAAGTTTCCTTTCCTTCCGGATCTGATGGCAGTTTCTTCAATTATCTTTTTTTGTTTAAACATTTCTTTTGCCAAGATTTTTTTGAATCTGGGTAACAAAACCATAAAGACCAGAGCACCCAATACTCCCGGAATCATTACGCCCTGAATAGATCCCAGACCGTTAAAGCTCAATATGAAAATTGCTAGCATGGGGCCAAGGCCAAAGCCGAGGTTTCCTCCTACCGAAAAAACCGCCATCGAGGATCCGGCTTTACTTTCCTCGCTGACAAAATGGGCCACTTTAGACCCTTCCGGGTGGTATCCCGCCACCCCGATACCGCTCAACAGCACCGCAAGTAACAGTAATTCGTAAGATTTAACCATACCAGTCAATGCCAAACCAAAACCAGAAAGGAAAAGTCCCAGAGGCATTAACCAGGGCATGCTGATACGGTCGCTTAACACCCCGAAAACCGGTTGGATAATGGCCGAACTGAAGGTAAATGCCAAAACAACGGTACCGACTTGAAAGTAGCTCAGCTGAAGGTTTTGCGCCAGTAAGGGCATTAAGATAGGAAGGACCCCCTGACCTAAGTCTACAATCAGATGACCAATGCTCAAGATCCACAAATACGGGTTAATCAATCAACTCTCCTCTTTCCTATCTGAACTCCCGCTTAGGCTCTGTGAGCATGCCCCTTTCACTGTTACACTCTTTACTTTGTATTTCTTTCAGCTAGTAAATATATTGCTTTTATGGATTTTAAGGTTGTTTCGTCACTATCATTTATATAGGATTCAGTATAAGTACTACCTTGCATACTTTTAACATCAGGTAGGTAAAGCTCTTTTTCGGAAAGCAGTATTGCCATGCTCTGTAGCAAACACGCAGATTTCTATCAATTATACTGCGTATTAAAAGAGAATCCAAGTTAGGGGCCCACTAGTTGTGGACGAACGTTTGGAATTTTACCCTTGTGCTTCACAATTTTGTGCTATGTGCTACCCCTAGCTGTTCTTAATACTTTTCCACTTATTCTAAAACCAGTTTTAGGCAACGGCTTTGTCGTCGGGGTGATAACCGTTCTGATTATACAGCATATCGTGTTTCCCCGATCCGCCCCTTCCCGCTAGACCCTTTGTTAGCAAAACGTTCAAGTATCAGCGCAACGTTCACTCAAATCTTTCTATCTAGAGAGGAATTTAGACAAAGACAGAGAATACAGGTTTGATGATGGTGATATATAGGAGGTGTGATTAATGGAACCTAATTTAATAGAATATCTAGGATATTTCGCTTCAGGCTTAGTCGCGATTTCATTTGTAATGAAATCTATTAACAAGCTGCGTTTAGTTAATATGTTTGGTTCTGTTTGCTTTGTTATTTACAGCGTTGTTATTCAGGTTTGGCCAGTGGCATTAATTAACTTGTTTACTATAGGTGTAAACTTATATTATCTTACTCGAAAAAATATTGATACTCAGGTAACCTTATAAATGTCTCAAATCACAAGCCCCTGTATTCCATATATGGAATACAGGGGCTTATTTTGTAAATCTTTGGTTTTCATTATCGTCTCTATTTATGCATCTAAAAATAAGGATAGAGGTAAGTCAACAGATGATATACCAATAATTGAAAATGAACATGAGGACTAGTTTGTAAGTCCAAGGTTGCAGTTACCAATTATACCAATTGTGGACAGCAAAAGTTGCACAGTCTGTCATTTCGGTGGAACTGGCGTTACGGGGTTGAATTTCAATTTTTTCGGCAAGACAATGGTCACCTGATCCATAATAATGGCAGGTATTAACGACGCATTTTATACCACCGTTAGGTTCAGACATTTTGTTGACTCGTTCTGGCATGAAAGTTCCTCCTTGTTTAATTATGATTCTAATATATTTTCTCCAGATTGTTTAATTTTATAATCATTTAGAGCAAGGATGATTTTTGTAACGCGCCATAGACACTCTTGGTCAGGATGCCCGCAACAATTGTTCCAACAAACGCGGTCAAGCTCGAAGATAAAAGGGCGATCTTCCAGTCAAGATGAAAGACATAAATCAAGCCGACCATTACGCAAAGGTTGCCGGTAACAGCAGTCCCGAGCATAGCTATTATGTGGTGGCTTAATTTCTCCATGGAAAATTTACGGGCAATTAATGAGTAGACAATCGATCCGAGAACATTGGCGAATAAGAAGAAAAAGGCCAGCGGCGAATAGCCTGTTGCCATGGCTACTACGGCTTCCACGACTCCGGCGATAATACCCGCTGGTTGTCTGTACATTAAGACAATCAGACCTGTGAAAAAGGCCCAGCATGTGCCGTTAAGCAGTAAGAGGGTTGGGTCCAATATTGCGTCGATACGTCCGGTTACCTGCATCATGATTAACATTACAATCCCTATGATGACGGAGCCTACTAGTGCTTTGGTGTCAGTTCTGAATACTTTTTCGTTCATTTCAATTCTCCTCCTAAATTATTGAATATATCAATGGTAATATCTTGCTTGCCAGGCTAAGAATGATTACCAGTAACATCGCTGAAATTAATGCAATATCGTAATGCTTAATCGCTAAAGCTGAAGAAAAGGTTCGGGCCTTGCTTCGTCCATACCCTCTTAACTCCATGGCCAGGGCTGTTTCTGTTGCCCGTCGAACGGAGCGATATAAAAAAGGCATAAAGGTTGGGATAATGGCTTTAATTTTATCCCGAATGGTTTCCATTTTAAGTCCCCGGGTACATTGGCTATCGATGATGGATACATATTCCGCTTTCAGGAGAGGGAGGAAGCGGACACCCAGTCCCACCAGCATGGCAAAGCGGTAGGGAACTTTGAATTTCATGAGCATCAAGGTAAACTCTTGGGGTGAGGCCGAGGTGAAAAACTGCATACTTGCAAAAACGATAATGCTCGCCTTCAGGATGCCAGTGATCGCAAGTGGTAGGGCTTCACTGTAGATTTTAAGGATTCCCCATTGGTAGAGTAAAACGCCTTCCCGACAAAAAATCAGCTGTACGATCAGTATCTGAAGTCCCAAAAGCAACAAGATCATAATCATGACCTTATACTGCTTCAGGGAACGAGTTAAGATAAAAGAGGCCATAATGCCTACCACCAAAACAAGGCCCAACTGAACAGCAGTCCCACTACTCAGGGAAAAATAGATCATCAGAGCATACCAGGCCAGCTTTGTTCGGGGATCGAGCTTAGAAAGTTCCATCGTTAACCTCCTTGAGTGAACTCGTCGAACTAAAGTTAAACATCGGGGCTTCAGTAGGGGATTCTACCCCCAGCGTAGCGGAGTACGGGGTATTACTTGTAGAAGTGGGAGTCTCACGATTGAAGGACATAAGATTGTAAAAATTCAGACCCATCGCTTTAAGCGTATCGAGATGCTGATCAAGATCCCTTGTCAAAATATCTAGTTGAATGCGATGGTTATGCAGGGCCACTAACCGGTTTGAATAGTCCTTGGCCATGTTCAAATCGTGGGTGATCAGCAGAATTGTTTTGCCCTGTTGCGATAATTCGAAGAGTTTATCCATGATCATATACCCCTGTGTTTCGTCAAGGCCCGAGGTCGGTTCGTCAGCGATGATCAATTCTGGATCACTGACGAGGATCGAGGCTAGTGCCAAAAGCTGACGCTGGCCGCGACTTAAGCGATGTGGATGCATTTCCTTGTAGTCCAGCAGCCCCACAAAGTGTAAGCATTCATCAATTGTTTGTTCGATGACCTCAGGCTGTTCACCCCTTAGCTTCAGTGAAAATCCAACTTCTTCTGCTACGGTGCTGGCAAAAATCTGATAGTCGGGGTTTTGAAACAGAAAGCCTGCCTGCGTACGGGTCTTGGTCAGATTTTCCGTAGTTAGAGTCTGGTTAAACACTTTTATCTCGCCCTTAGAAGGCTTTAAGAGACCAATCAGCAGTTTCGCCAAGGTCGATTTTCCAGAGCCATTCAGGCCAATAATCGCTAAAAAGTCGCCCTGGTAAATGTTAAAATTAATATCTTCACAACCCGGTAAATCGTTATTGTACTCGTAAGAGACCTTTGTCATCTCCGCGATTATGTCCTTGGACATATCGTTCGTCGAATTGAAAGAAGTGTTATAGTTTAACCTTCCTAATCGATGCTCGATTTGCTCCTTGTAATAGTCCTCAGGCGAACACTCTTTGCCAATTTCACCGTCCCTCATATAGAAGACTCGGTTGGCATAGTTCAGGACTTCTTCGATTCGGTCCATGACTAATACTATGGTTAGCTTCTGAGTAATATTTAACTGACCCAGCCGCTGATAAAGCTCATAACGGCCCTGAGGATCTAATTCGGCTGTGGGTTGATCCAGAATCAAGAGCGGGGCATTGAGGGCTAGAACTCCGGCCAAAACAACACGTTGGGCCTGCCCGCCTGAAAGAGAAGCGGTCTGTCTGCTTTCATAGCCGGTTAGACCCACGAATTCCAACGCCCTTTTAACGGTCTGATCAATTTGGTGCAAGGGAATTTCCAGATTGCCGAGGCCGAAGGCAACATCCTCGTAGACCTCCAGACTGATTATTTGATTATGGGGTTCTTGCATCATGTAGCCTACATAATCAGACATTCTATTGAGGCGCATGTCCTTAATATCTTGCCCCAGAATGGTAACCTGCCCAGTTAATTCGGCTTCATGGTAGTGAGGGATAGCGCCTGTGATGGTGTGCAGTAAAATTGATTTTCCAGAGGCTACACCCCCGGTAATGACGATAAAATCTCCTTGCTTAATTTCAAAGTCAATGTTTTTGAGTGCAGGTTTTTCTTCCTGAGGAAAGACAAGTTTTTCGATTTTAACGTTGACAATGGTTTTCATAGCAGCAGCTCCTATGTATCAGAATAAAAAAAAGTTCCAGCTTTAATAAGCTAGAACTTTACCTTTGTCCTGTTTGCGATATTTCATAGGCAGGTTTCCTGACTTATAGACTAGTATGTACGCCTTCCCAGTTATCCCAGTGGCAAATGTACATTTTCAACATCTACTTACAGTGGTGGGTCCGTCCAGGAATCAACCTGGTTCCCTATTACCCCTTGCGGGCACCTATCAATATGTATTCAATTGACCTTATGATAGAATACTTCATTTATTTTGTCAATAGCGGAAAACGATCGTTCGGACAGTACTTTTTCAATAAATATCCGCGTTATTTCTGGATCGAACTGAGTACCCGCGTTCTCTTGAATTTCTGCGAGGGCGCCCTTTTCACTCAAAGCCCTTCGGTAGGGTCGTTCACTTGTCATGGCATCATAGCTGTCAGCTAGAGCAATAATCCTCGCACCCATAGGAATAGCTTCACCTTTTAAACCTTTTGGATAACCCGTACCATCCCATCGTTCATGATGTGCCACGACGCAATCAGCAACTTGTGACATTTCATGCGATGGATTTAGAATTCTAAAGCCAATATCGGAATGCTGTTCAATCTCGGCCCGCTCCTGCCCTGTAAGTCTTCCAGGTTTATTAAGTATTCTTTCTTTGATAGCGATTTTCCCTATATCATGAAATAGACCAACAACTTTAAGCTGACTTACTTCAATTTCAGAAAAGCCAATTGCTTGTCCAATGTACTGGCAGATTTCGCTTACTCTCTGAGAGTGTTGTTCTTCCCTTGGGTTCTTTTTATGTAGAGAATGAATTATTGCCGTTATTGTTTTATCCTTCCGTCCTTCATTCTCTACAATTTTATGTTTATACATATAATCTTCAGCGTTCTTCAAGACTTTCTGGATATCTACCTCCGGTTTTGTCTTTGTATCCCAACCGAATGCGATACTGACGCGAACAGCGTTGACATGGTCGTTTCTATAGAGTTCTTTTATTCTCTTTACAATTATTCCTGCTTCTTCAGTTTTAGTTTTTGGTAAAAGAATGACAAATTCATCGCCACCCCAACGAGCAATAATATCTTCTGTTCTGCACGCTTTTCGTATGGCTGAAGCGGCCTTTAGCAAAAATTCATCGCCTTTCTCATGCCCAAATGCATCATTCACAAGCTTTAACCCATTGACGTCCCCCATAATAATGGAAATAGGAAGATTTCGTTCTGTGTTTAAGCGCTTAAGTTCTTCTTCATAGAATCGACGATTATATAATCCAGTAAGCTGATCACGATAGCTTAGGTATTCAAAGCTATTTTGCCTTTCTTTGGCTTCAGTGTAATCTCTAAATACCAGCACCACGCCACTGATATTACCCTCTTCATCCTTAATAGGGGCGGCATTTTCTTCGATAGGTCTTTCGATTCCATCTTTGGCGATTAGAATTCTATGATTGGCATTTACAAAAGGTATCCCACTGTCGAGGATCGTTTGCACGAGATTCTCACTCTTTTCTCTTGCAAATTCGTTGATGACGTTGAATACTTCCTCAAACTTTTTGCCTGATGCTTCCGCTTGGGTCCAACCTGTAAGCTGTTCTGCAACCTTATTCAAAAACTTCAGATTACCCTGCTGATCGGTAGAAATAACGCCATCCCCCACGGAAATTAACGTCGTTTTAAATCGTTCTTTTTCGTCAAACACCTGTTTTTCTATCCGCCTGCGTTCCGATAGTTCGGTAACCAAAAGTCTGCATTGCTCCTCACTCTTCTGCAGCTTCTGGTGTGCCTGGTGTCTTAGCCAATTGAGATAGAGGATGGCGGAAAAAATCACAAGGATAATAATCAGACTAGCGAGTTCTTTATAGTGATCAATTATCGACATGGGTGCTAGCTCCTAACGTCTTCGAATTAATAAAGCCCCAAACTGTACTATAGACTTCTAATAAACGCTCTGTTTTGCTTAGTATTCAATGCTACTGTTTAAAGTCCTGCTTCTATGAGGCTATATCTATCATTTTTGTTTTCTCCCAAAGAATTATCGAAAATAACGGAGGAGTATTTGAGTCGGAGATTTATAAAGAAGAGACAAAAAACTGAGAAGGTATTGGATAACGATAGGCGTATAGTCAACAAGGTTGACAGGGGGACGGGAGAGTCGTCGCGACTTCTTGAAAGGTTTTGTTCATTTTTGGCAGGGTGTCGAGGCTATTGTTGCGGGACGGCCAATAGAAGTCAGTGGCAAAATATTTATAGATATTCTTTCTTTTATGCTTCCAGTAGGAAAAGTTGCT
>CAKMJS010000138.1 GCA_927405585.1 uncultured Desulfosporosinus sp. | reverse complement strand
ACAAAATCCAAATTGAAAAATCTGTAGGGGCAATTCAAGAATTGCCCGAATCGAATCTAACTAACAAGTAAGGGCAATTCAATAAATGCCCCTACATAGAACACCTTTTATCAATAATATAAAATCCTGATACTCAGCGGATCCCTGTTCTGCTGAAAACAGTTCCCGCTGGCAATCCGAGCAAAAAAACATCCCCTGTACTCGAAAACCATCATACAACCCTTCTTTAGGAACCTGCGTGCAACGATAGCAAATTGGAAGGACCTTTCCCTCGTTTGTCTGACCAAGTGGGGAAGATAATTCCGAAATCCCAATGTTCAAATCTAGTTGATTATTTTTATTGATTTTAATAGGATTTTGTAAATCGTTTTTAGTAGTCCTAATCATGTTAAATCCCCCTTATTACTTCTATCTCTATTCTTGCCCCTCCCCCGGCGAATTAGTCGTTGCGCTGCTACCTGACATTCCAGAATGATGTATCACAACCTGAACATCCAGAGATAGCGGAAAATCAGCAATTTTCCCCTCCCAATCATCCTTTATTGTCTTCCAATACTTTGGATTTTTCTGTTCGATGTGCCGTCCAATTCCCAAAAAATCAAGGCCTAACTCTCTCTCCTTTTTAATTGATAGTTTACATTCCTTCTCTATCACCTTAGCCAAACTCTTTTCTGCCCCTTTCATAAGCTCCAACCACTCCGGGTTTGAAAATTGTTTCTTCACTCCCAGAACTTCATCAACAGCAATACTCGCTTTGATTTGGTAGTGTAGCCCTATCGTTCCATCGATATCTTGCACTTTGTACTTCGTCTTGCTTTTCAGGACGTGCCCAGCAAAGTTAACTTTATCTTCTTCGATGCCTACCGTGCTGATTAAGCGATGCAATACATCATTCTCCAACCACATATACCCTTTAGTTTCTTCGTTTGAAAGGAAATCAATAAAGTGATCTCCCCGTAAAACTCCCGCACCCTGCAGCCGTATCTCTCCTGCTTCATCGTTTCCTTTCGCTTTGTATTCTAAGCCTTCTCCTGACTTGACGCTCTCCACCACCGGAAGAATCGGTGCCGTAATTTTCGTACCCAAGATTGTCAGGTAATGCCCTAACCGTACCGTCGGGAAACATGATATTTCATCCCCACCTTCAATAGTATTTTTGATAGCCATAGCTGGTAATAGCCCAGAGCGTAATTTTGTATTCAAGATGTCTTGGGCCTTCCCCTTTGCTAAAACTAGGTACATCGACCGACGAAATTCAGCAAATCGTTGTGCAAAATCTAAGATGTCATTAAAATCACCGGCTTTTGCTAGATCCTCGCCGATGACCATCACCTTCAATGAACCCATAAAAGGGGATCGAAAAGTGACTTTAGAAATCTTTTCGATAGATTCCCTGGCGCTTGAAGCCTCTATGCTAAAGGTCCGGTCCTCGATCTCTGAACCGGTTGAACCCCCTTTTTTAGGGACTGAATATTGATGGGTAATGAGAAAAGTTCCAGGTTTTTCGCCAAGATCAAATCCCACCCCAATTAATGGAGCCAATTCTTCCACTTCACGCTTTCCCCAGCATCCAGTCAAACATAATATACTGGCTACCAAGATCACTCCTAGTCCCATTTTTAGCTGCCTATTACTTTTCATGAAGCACCCGCTCTCTTCTTCCAACGTGCGACTCCCCAGAGAGTCAGGATCCAAACTGAGGCAAAAGGGGCAATCAGATAAGTGTCGACTAGTCCAATTTCCCGAATCAATAAATGCCCTCTCGTGAACTTGAAAGCAATCCCTAAAAAAACGCCACCCACTGCGAGGTTCCATTTTAAGCCCTTTAATATAAAGACCGTTTCCAAGCCCCAAGTCACTGCGAAAAAATAGGCAGTGACCTTTATGACGAGAGCCCCAAGCCAAATACCTAATATTATGGACTCAACCCCAACAATCGTCCGACTTATTTAGATCATATTCCCTAATAAAAGTATGCCGTAAACCAACCGAATGGTTTCAGTAGGTCCGAAAACAAGTATTTGCATAAGTACAACTAGGGTATCGAGAACTCCTACTAATATAAAGCCTCTCCAAATCCCTTTCTTCAATTGGGCGAACTCTTGTTTATTCGTAGGTAGATATGCAACCATTCCAGCCAAGAAGAGAATGTAGGTCAGCGCATAGGGTACTACCTTGAGCCCACCCCAAAACAACGGTTTTAATCCCTCGCTCAAAATTGGATAAAGCTCTCCTTGTTCAATTCGGGGAATGGAGAGACCCAGATTTAAAACTATCGCCACAACAACTAGAGGAAATATTACTTCGGAAAATCGGGCGAACACTTCAACCCCACACTTTACTAGGTAGATAATAATTAATAGTCCTCCCAAGAAGAACACTGCAATAGGAGTTAATGGCATAACGGAAGCCTGATAAATATCCCCGACTTGCCCAAGCAACAAGCCACCAAAGTAGCCCGCGATCAATATATAGATGGCACCAATGATTTTCCCGATCCATTTCCCAAGCAGTGTTTCTGAAATCTGGAGGAGATTTTTGCGAGGATACCGTTCCACAAGCGAGAGCACCATTAAACCGAAGGGAATTCCCACGACAAATCCTGGTAATACGCTCATCCAGCCATCCCTCCCAGCGACTCCATTGACGACCGAGGCTACGGGAAGAAAGGTTGTACCCATAAGTACCGCTGCCCCTAAGGTCATGAATTGATGTGTCGAGATTCGTTCCATCGCATATCCTTACCCTTTCCCTTCCTTAATCGGTCTTCCTATATTAGCTTTATCCCATCGTACGAATCTCACTTTACAAGTGGGAGGGAATTTCTACTCCTCCACTTTCTCCATTTAAGTACTCGTCCTCTTCTTCCAGATTGCAACTCCCCAAAGAGCAAGGATCCAGACAGCTGCAAAAGGGAATATCAGATAATTATCGACAAATCCAATTTCCTGAATCAATGAATGTCCTCTCGTAAACATGAACGCAATTCCTAAAAAGACGATACCCACGGCGAGATTCCATTTTAACCCCTGCAAGCTAAAGACCGTTTCCAAGCCCCAAAGCACTGTGAAATAAAAGGCACTGACCTTTATGACGAGAGCCCCAAGCCAAACACCCAAAAACAAGGTCTCAACCCCAGCAATCGTCCGACTTACTTCCACTATATTCCCTAATACAAGTAAACCGTAGACCAAACGAATAGTTTCTGTAGGTCCAAAAACAAGAATTTGCATTAGTGTAACTAGCGTATTAAGTATACCCACCACTAAAACAGCTCTCCAAACCCCTGCTTTCAACTGGCCCATTGCTTGATTACTCATACTGCTGGGTAGAAAAGCAGCAAGTCCCGCTAAAAAGAGAATATATTCCATCGCAAAGGGGACTACTTTGATTCCCCCCCAAAAAAGCGGTTTAAATCCCTCACTTAAAATTGGGAAAAGTTCTCCTTGTTCTATCCGAGGGATAGAGAGACCCACCTCCAACAGTAACGCTATCACGGTCACAGAAAAGACTACTTCAGAAAAACGAGCAAATACTTCGATTCCAGACCATACCAGGCAGAAAACCACTAGCATTCCCCCTAGATAGAACACCGAGATAGGGGTTAAGGGCATAGCCGAGGCTTGATAAATATCCCCTACCTGCCCTAATAACAAACCGCCAAAGTAGCCCGTGATTAGTATATAGAGGACCCCAATCACTTTTCCAATCCATTTACCAAACAGTGTTTCAGAAATCTGTAAAAGGTTTTTACCTGGATACCGTTTCACAAGCGAAAGCACCATTAAGCCGTAAGGAATTCCCACGGCAAATCCAGGTAAAACGCTCATCCACCCATCCCTGCCCCCTACTCCAGTGACTACCGAGGCTATTGGGAAAAACGTTGTACCCATAAGTACTGCTGCCCCTAAGGTCATAAACTGATGCTGCGAGATTCTTTCCATCGTTATCCTTTCCCTTTTCCACCTGATCGGGGTTCCTCAACATCGATAAGGTTTGGCCGACGCTTTAAGGCCCACCATGGTGCCCGGACAAACGTATCTTGCAACAAGGCCCGAATCCGTAGCGGGGCAATCGGGCTAAGGTAAGGAACTCCAAAGGAACGAAGGCTCAATAAGTGAATTAAGAGTAGGTAAAGACCTACAGCGACCCCAAAGAAACCAAGAATACCCGCCAAAATCATTATTGGGAATCGAATCAGCCGAACTGCAAGGCCCAAATCAAAGGTTGGAATAGCGTAACTCGCCACGGCTGTCAAGCCAATGATAATAACCATCAAAGGGCTGACTAAGCCGGCCTTCACCGCTGATTCGCCGATAATTAAAGCCCCAACAATTCCAATCGTCTGCCCAATCGGTTTTGGTAAACGGAGCCCCGCTTCCTGCAATACTTCTAAAGTAACCGTCATTGTTAAAGCCTCTAGAAGGGCTGGAAAGGGCACTCCTTGCCGCCCTGCTGATATGCTCATCAGTAGGTCTGTCGGGATAATTTCTTGGTGGAAAGTTGTTACGGCAATATAGATGCTCGGAGCCAACATGGCGATTAAAGCTCCTAAATACCTGACAAAGCGTGAAAGGATCGCCACCATCGCCCGTTGGTAATAGTCTTCGTTTACGTTTAAGAATTCTGTTAGTACTGCTGGTACCACAAGGACAATGGGGGTTCCGTCACAAATCATGCCCACTTTCCCTTCCAGAAGCTTTCCTGCCAGAACATCTGGGCGCTCCGTAAAGGAGATTTGAGGAAAGGGAGAATAAGGATGATCCTCAATCATTTCTTCGATATATCCATTCCCTAGCATGCCATCCATCTTAATCTTTTCTAGTCTCTTAATAACTTCTGCCACAATATCTGGACTCGCTATCTTTTCAATATAGGTAACGACTAGATCGGTATTTGTCATGTCCCCAAGCTTTAATGAGATGATTCGTAAGGAGGGATGTTTGATCTTACGCCTTAAGAGTGAGGTATTAGTTCGAAGTGTTTCTGAAAATCCTTCCCGTGGTCCCTTGACAATCGATTCTGTGATCGGTTCAGTAACGCCGCGATTGGCCCATCCCTTTGCACCGATAACGATGGCCTCCGTCAAGTTGCCGAAGAATATGACTGAATCACCGGAAAGAATGGCTTCAACAGCGTCTCCCATTTTGGATATTTTTTTAATTTCAAGACCAGGGAGTAGACTCTGAAGAGTAATATCCACAACGTTTGATAAGGTCACTTTTGCTAATTCTGGATTTCCTATCAAGTCCACCATAAGGGGTTTAAGAATAAATTGATCTAGGAGATTTTTATCGACAAGTCCATCCACCGCCACTACCATACAGGGTATTCGTTCCTTGCCTTGGAGGAAAAATTCACGGAACACGACATCGCTACTCTTAGATAAGATATCCTTCACAGTTTGTCCAGATAACGATTTATCCAGATCCTCGTCAAACGAATACGAGGGAGATTTCCTTATCTGCCGTTCTCCCTTCGGGCGAATGGTAAGCTCTTTGAGCATTTTCAGCCAACTACGCACATTACCTCCCCCTTATCTCGCTTATTTTGCCCCTCAAGCAGTCGATTATTCGCGAGTAGGGGTAATTCATGAATTACCCC
>CAKMJS010000137.1 GCA_927405585.1 uncultured Desulfosporosinus sp. | reverse complement strand
TTTTGGGTTTTTTAAATCAATTTCCTGATGAGCTACATTTAAATCTCCACAGAGTATGACAGGTTTTTGAGCGTCTAAAGATTGTACATAAGCACGGAAAGCGTCTTCCCATTCCATCCGATAATTCAACCGCTCTAATTCTGCTTCCGGACGTTTCCCGCCGGCACTGCGACAAGGATGTCGCATTTGCCACGAAACACATGTGTTTCGCCCAACCTCATGCATCAAGGATTAAAGCCCTAGTTTGGCACGGGGAACGCATGGCCGAGGACGTGTGACGCGAACCCGACTTACCGTTTCAACAGCGCAGCCCCTGCGATACCTGGATTAGTCATCTCATACGGGTTAAGGATCATATCGAGTTCTTCTTTTGTGAGAACGCATTTCTCAAGACAAATATCGCGGACTGGACGGCCACATTTGATGGCCTCTTTGGCTACATTTGACGCCACCTCGTAACCCACGTGGGGGTTAATTGCCGTTACGATGCCAACGCTGTTTTCCACCATTTCGCGACAACGCTCAACGTTCGCGGTGATGCCTACGACACAGCGGTCCCTGAAAACACGGGACACGTTGCGCAGGATGTCCAAGGATTGGAGCAAATTAAAGACTATGACTGGTTCCATGACATTAAGTTCTAGTTGTCCAGCTCCACACGCTAATGCAACTGTAAAATCATTGCCCTGTACCTGAAATGCAACTTGATTCACCAATTCCGCCATCACTGGATTGACTTTGCCCGGCATGATGGAGGAACCCGGTTGCATCGGTGGTAAATTTATTTCATTTAAGCCTGTCCTAGGACCAGAAGCCATCAGGCGTAGATCATTTGCTATTTTCGAGAGATTGACCGCTAAGCTTCTTAGTGCCCCAGAGACTTCCATGAATGCATCGGTATTTTGAGTCGCATCCACTAGGTCATCGGCGATCCGCATGGGTAATTTCGTCCACTCGCCCAAGCGCTGAGTTACTTTTTTAATATACTCGGGCTCAGCATTTAGCCCAGTTCCAACCGCTGTCGCTCCCATATTCATAACTTCTAGGGACAGTATTGCCTGCTTAATTCGCTTATGGTCACGTCCTAGCATGAGAGCATACGCTGCAAACTCTTGGCCAAGCCGAATAGGAACAGCATCCTGCAAATGTGTTCTCCCCATCTTAATAACACCATCAAACTCTTGAGCCTTATCGTCAAAGGCTTGACGTAACAGATCGAGTGCTTCGAGCAAGTCATTAGCTACATTCAAGCAGGCAATACGGATTGCAGTGGGGAAAACATCATTGGTGCTCTGGGCCATGTTCACATGAGTATTCGGATGCACTTTAAAATACTCACCCTTTAACCCACCGAGGATTTCAATCGCCCGGTTAGCGATCACCTCATTGGCATTCATGTTCATGGACGTACCTGCTCCACCCTGAATCACATCGACCACAAATTGATCGTGCAACAAGCCCTCGGTTAACTCCTTAGATGCCTCGACAATCGCTTTACCGATCTTAGGACTTAAAGAGCCAATATGCATATTAGCTTCGGCAGCTGAACCTTTAACCATCCCAATAGCCCGGATTAACTCCCGATGCGGGCGATACCCTGTCATCGGAAAGTTCTCTGAAGCACGTACTGTTTGAATTCCATAATACACGTCATCCGGAACTTCATGAATTCCAATTAAATCCTTTTCTTGCCGCATACTCTTCTCTCCCCAACAATTATCTTCTTTATGTATACTGTATACATTATACATCTTCTACTAATACCTGTCGAGGGACTTGTGTGACACAGCGCTCGGTGCTTACGACGGTCCCTTCTCGCCATCCATGGCTACAGGGACACTTGTCCATCCTTGGACAGCGCTCTAATTCAGTGCGGGTCATGACGTTTAAGCTCCTGTCTTTGGGGAACGGGGTTCATCCTTCGGCGATACTCTCCACCGGAGACTATCGTGGCAAATTCGCCACGACGGTCATGGATGACTTAGTGTCTCCGGAGCCAAGACTCGAACAGGACGTTCGAAATTAGTAGCGCCGCCAAGGATGGCAAGGCGCCGTGATGGCGGGAGGAGACGCCTTGGCTCAGTTGCTGGCTTCGCACACGAAAGCCTCCGGTGGAGGGTTTCGCCGAAAGCGCACAACCCTAAACGAATACTTTCGCGCTGAAGGTCCTGTGCTCAGCCCCGTGTCTTCTGGGGTCGCTTACACGGAAGTTTGCTAAGCTGCTTTCGTAAAGACGTCGCGCTCGTGTCACACTGCGTCCCTAGCTGGGGTCGGAGCGGGGCAGGACCCAGGTCTAGGGGGGCAGCGCGATCACACGCTTCGACGCCTATGCGGTCGTCGTAGCCAAACTCGGGGCCTTGTGTGACACAGAAATGACCCTACACGAGGAAGCACTCCCCCCAAAACGCCGTATCGTGGAAAGTATATTTAAAATTATGGCCCAATAGCTAAGATGGTATGCGCGTAGCCCCCTCAGTTGAGGGGGCTGCTTTTTGGAATCAAACATAACGCAAGTGTTTAGAAAGAACTGCTCCCCTAGCACCGCCGCATTTCTTGATCAATCCTCTTCATGTCTCTAAGTTGCCTATGGGGTCATTACTTTGGTTCGCCAATCTTCGGTTAATATAAAGTTGTTGAAAAATCGAAACAACATTCATTGTCACCCAATATAGTGCCAGACCGGCTGGTACTGTTGCACTAATATAAGCGAAAAATACCGGCATCATATATAACATTGTCTTCTGTGTTGGATCCGAAGTATTAGGATTTGTTAACTTTGTTTGCAGGTATGTTGTCGCTGCTGCAAAAATTGGTAATAGTAAATGATAGGGTGAAGTGAAACCATAAGTCGTTGTTAAATCGAAACCCAGAAACCAATGGGTAGCATCAGCTGAACCCTCATATGAGAAATTACGCAGTGTGCTATACAGAGCCCAAAAAATCGGCAACTGAACGAAAATCGGAAGGCACCCTCCCATGGGATTAACTTTATGCTCCTTGTATAGCTCCATAACCCCTGCATTAGCTTTTTCTTTATCATCTTTATACTTTTCTTGAATAGCTTTAATCTTGGGTTGCAGGCCAATCGTTTTACGCATTGAGGCCATTTGCTTATACGTCAAAGGATAAATCAGTGTTTTAATTAAAATTGTCAAGAGTATAATCGCTACACCGTAATTAGGAAAACCAACAGTAGCCGAAAAATTATAAAGAATATTTAATAAGTTGGTCATCCCATTAACAATAATATCCAAGTTTTTCCCTCCTTAATTTACACATGCAAATTAAGGAGGTGATGTGATGACTCGTCATCGGAATCTTTTTTAATCAATCTTCTAACAATCAAATACCTATTTACAAACGATCCTGCTGCGTTGGAGTCCTGGGATTTGGTGGCCTTGCACTCAGAGACCTTTAACTTCAGTGTATTATGTTTCAGTAATTTATAGGTTACTCCAGAGAGAACCAGTATAAAGGTGATATTAAAAAGTAGTAGTAACCAAATATTGTGGTCTAGTTCCACTGATTCACCCCTCATATCAAATAATAACTAATTATATACCCTCTGTTGAACTCAAGCTAGTATTCAAGGTTATATTATTTTAAGTAGCCAGTCATCCGGGGACTTGTGTGACACAGCGCTCGGTGCTTACGACGCAGAGCAAACTAACCGCGTAAGCTCCTAAAGGGAGATCGGGGTACATCCTTCGCCGATGGGTATTCCTTTTGGGATCGCGGCTTCGGCGATACTCTCCACTGGAGACTATCGTGACATAAGCGCCGTCCTTGGCGCTATGTCGGCTTCGCACAGTTTAGCAGGATTAGAGCGCTGGCCAAGGATGGCCGAGTGTCCCTGTAGCCAAGGATGGCGAGAAGGGACCCCCGTGTTTGGGGTCGCTTACACGGAAGTTTGCTATCCTGCTTACGTAAAGACGTCGCGCTGTGTGACACTGCGTCCCGGGCTAGGGTCGAGGGATCGGAACGGAGAACGGAGAACGGAGAACGGAGAACGTTAAGCTATCTGGGCGAGACGGCACATTTCATGTGCACCGTCCTGCTTTCGGGAAGGATAGTTCCCAAAATGAAGAAGGGGTGGTTCGTGCACTTGCAATGCTAGTGCACGAACCGTCCCTTCTTCTTGCATGTACCTTCTTTCATATTTTTAACTGCGGAGGATTATTTTCGCTTGCTTTGAAAAAGCTAAAGAGGATAAGTATACGATAGCATATTTCTAAGGAGATGAATGACGTGGATTTGAGTTGGATTTGGCATACAATTTTAATATTTATTGTTGGAACATTCATCTTAAGATTAGGTGGTAGAAAATCTATATCACAAATGACCATAACCCAAACAATTATAATGATTGGATTAGGATCGTTACTGATTCAGCCTGTATCTGGAAAGGGTCTTTTTGTGACCTTTGCCGTAGCTTTTCTACTAACAGTATTACTGATAATTACTGAATATCTTGGGGTTAAGGTGGATGTTTTGGAAACCCTTTTTTCGGGTAAAGCAGTCGTGGTCCTCGAAAACGGTCAACTCGATATTAAAAACTTAAAAAAACTTAGGTTATCGATCGATAAACTAGAAACTCGTTTGAGACAGGTTGGAATATCGTCTATAGAAGATATTAAATATGCATCAATTGAGGTAAGTGGTCAGGTGGGGTATGAACTTATAGATGATAAAAAGCCTTTAACGAAGGAAGATTTTAATATATTAATGGCAGAAATATCACAAATAAAGCAAGCTGTAGGGTGTAATATAAAAGCTTCGGTAAGTCAAAGTGAACAACATAATAATATTTTTGAAGAAATGAATAATAAAAAATTTGAAGGGAATGAAAATGAACCTTGAGGGCTGAGTTGAAATATATCAAATAGTCTTTTTGGAGACGGAACAGAGAAGCCTATTCGCAAGAGGGAGAAAGGATGGTTCGCGACTTGGTATGCAAGTCAGAACCGTCCCTTCTCCCTCTTACGTTGGTAGGCAATTCTATCCCCCACTTAAATACTGCGGAGTTTTGAAGTCGGGGCCTTTAGCTGACTTTTGATAACGTAAGAATGGTTAGTTCATTTTGGAATATAGTTTAAGGGGAGTGTATTGAGTAACTGGTCGTCACTCAGAAGATAATTGGAATAAATGGAATATAATAGTTAAAGAGCGACAGAAAAGGAGTGTTTTATATTTTGCGAAAAGTATATGTACTCGATTCTAGTGTGTTACTGCATGACCCTAATGCAATATTTCAATTCCAAGAAAGCGAAGTTATAATTCCTTTCGTGGTTTTAGAGGAAATAGAGAGCAAGAAACGCCTAATGGAGAATGTTGGCCAAGCTGCGCGCGAGGCCATTCGTCAACTTGATCGTTTACGAGGGATTGGTCAACTTTCCCAGGGTGTTCTTTTACCGAACGGAGGAACGGTTCGGATAGAATTAAATCATTACTCGAACGATTTTTTACCTCTAAACTCGGATTTGGCATTGGCAGACAACCGAATTCTAGCTGTCTCCTTAAGCTTATCGCGAGAAGAAAAACGCCCTGTTATGCTGATCACCAAAGATATTGCTATGCGCGTTAAAGCGGATGCTTTGGGAATTTTAACGGATGATTACCATAATGACAAAGTTGTTTTGCCTTCGATTATGGATGAAATTATCGTGCTACCGCTGGAGGATGCCGAGGTTGCCTTACTTTATAAGTATAAGCATGTCCCCTTGAAGGTCACCCTGCAGCCGAATCGCTGTGTGAAAGCAATTTTGAGTGATGACTCGGAACTCCCCTTAGTTTCGTCTCCTAATGGGGATAAATTGGTTTTTCATATGGGGCAAAGTCGCGCTTCTTGGGATATCAGGCCTAAGAATATGGAACAGTCCTGGGCATTGGAAATGCTCAACAATCCAGAAATCAAGTTGGTTAACTTGATGGGTCCAGCAGGCACAGGAAAAACGCTGCTTGCGTTAGCGAGTGGCTTGGAACAAACGGTTCATGAGGAACTTTATATAAGGATGCTCTGCGCTCGGCCCATAGTCCCTTTTGGCAAGGATATTGGGTATCTTCCTGGATTAAAGGATCAGAAGGTTCGCCCCTATATGCAACCGATTTACGATAATCTTGAATATTTGCTTCGACCACGGCGGGAAAAAGAGCGCGAGAGAGGTGGGGAATCGATTGTTGACAGCGCCATTGACCTTTTAATTAAGAAACGGCAACTTGAGATTGAAGTACTCACCTATATCCGAGGTCGAAGTATTCCCAATCAATATATGATTATCGATGAGGCTCAAAATCTCTCTGCGCATGAAGTAAAGACGATTATTACAAGAGCAGGCGAGGGAACGAAGATTGTGCTTTGTGGAGATCAGGATCAAATTGATCATCCGTATTTGGATAAAGAAAGTAATGGTCCAGCCTATGTCGCAGCGAGATTAAATGGTCAATCGTTCTATGGTCAGGTTCGACTGATTCGCGGAGAACGAAGTGAACTCGCGACGAGGGCGGCTAGGTTGTTGTGAGTTGTTATTTAGAGCACTAATAGAACATTTACTAATTTTGAACAATAAATGATATACTATGCTTATCAGGATATCTGTAATACTGAAAGGCGGTAATACTGTGCAAGCGCAAGAGAAAAAGAAATCATTCGGATTTGTTCGACTAGGAAAGCGTTCTGTTGTCACGCTAGGAGCTGAGGTTAAAAGAGAGCTTCGATTGGCAGATGGTGACGTTTTCGAGTTGTGTGTTGAAGATGGAAAAATCATTCTAGAACCGAAAAAACTAATTCCAGCCGACCAGCAGTGGTTCTGGACTGAGGAATGGCAAGCTGGAGAACGTGAAGCTCAGGCCGAAATTGAAGCTGGTAAAGTTAAACATTTTGACTCAATGACAGAGTTCCTTACAGATTTGGGGAAAGAAGATGAAAATTGATAGCATCTCCCGTTTCAAGCGAGCTTTTAAAAAGTTGCCTAGAGATATTCAAGCTCTTTTTATGGACAAGATGTATCAGTTTCAGGACGATTGGCAGCATCCTTCTTTCAGGGTCAAACGGATTCAAGGGACCGATAGCATTTGGGAAGGTAGCTTGAATATGTCCATACGTTTTACATTTGAATGGCTTACTGACAATGAAGGTAACGATGTTTGTTTAATGCGAAACATAGGAGACCATGACCATTGTTTGAGACCTCCATACTGAGCGCATGTATTGCATTAATTCAATGTCACTAGAGAACTGGCGGTTCTAATATATTAGAGTGCTTTCGTAAAGCCGTCTCTCTGATGTGACAATGGGTCCCGTTTTATTACTTTTTTCTTTCCTACGGCAAAAGGGAAAAACCTATTAAAGACGTACGCGCCTGGTATATAAATAAGCATGGTGATTATTGTGAGGATTAGCGCTACAGCTAATGAGTTATTATCCATGACATCTAGTTTGAGCAGTTTTTGGTCGATGAACCGATACACTAAAAACAACATGTACTGTGTTGAAAGAATTAAAACCGTATTTTTGCCATAATACTCTAACCATTTATTCTTTGCGAGGTTATAGACCAGCGTGAACATAAACAGTGTCCCTGCGATCGCTGAAATGTAAAAATATAGATAATTTCCTAACTCGTAATAATATAAAATTGCTCTGACGTTGAGCACATTTCCAAACACCAGGTTGATTGTGAGTGTAACCACTAGTGTAACTAGGGTTATGTTCTTTGATCGATTTATTTTAGCGATGATGTTAGTTTGCCGAGAGTAATAGCCGATTGCATAGAAAACTAGACCCACTAACACAATATCTAAGCCAAAGGGCGGTCGAAAGTTCACATAGGTGACTCCATAGCCCATAAAAAATAGGACTACTATAATAGAAGCAATCAGTGGTTTACTTTTTCTACAAATGGAAAAAAAGCCAATTTCCACTATAAACAGAGGGATGAGAAACCATAAGGGAGTATTCCAACCCACGGTGCCGTTTAAGTAAAAGAAATCAGTTAGTATTTTTATGGGCTGTAGGCCAACACCTTGAACGCTGTTATTAAAGATACCAATGGGTATGGAGATTAGGGCAAAGATTAGATAGGGAATAAGTATGGTGTAAAATTTCCTCGATGCAAATTCTTTCATAGAATTAAACGTCTCTTTGTTGAACAAATATCCTGACAAAAAGAAAAACA
>CAKMJS010000136.1 GCA_927405585.1 uncultured Desulfosporosinus sp. | reverse complement strand
CGCCCAAGGGAAACCTGTCCTTGAGCGTCGACACGATCAGGGCTTTTTGGGCCGACTTCGCTCCTGCTCCTTCAGTTCAGCCTGCGCAAACCAGGCCAGCGGTACAGTGCGACCTACAAGCGCTCAGTCCTTGAATACATGCACAAGCATCAGCTTTCTAGCCGTATCTACCATACAGGTATCTTCGTCCATGACCCTAAGGCTGCCTGAGCACATGCTCACACCAAGTTGAGACAACGTAGATTTATCAATCGACGCGTTTAAAAATTGATTGGATTCTATAAAATTCGGATTAAAAACTTTGATTCCGTCTTTTACATGAACTTCTAAACATAATTTAATGGCTTCTTCAACATTCGCCATTATTTCAGCGATCGTATCTCCTTGTGTATGGCAGCCTTTCAATTCTGGCACCGTTGCAATATATCCTCCTTCTTCGTCTTTTTCAATAAGTACCGTGAAATTATATTTTTTCACCAGTTAACCCCCTTCCAATTTATGACTCGAGCAGGTAAATTCACTCATCTCATAATTAAATATATTATACTAAAGATAAACACCAAATACCATTATATCCCATATATGCATTCTAAAAATATTCAAAGTGACAGGTATATATAGGAAATATTATACAATGTCGGGTGGACAAAGCAAAGGTGAACCTATTATAGCGATAACGCAGTAAAAGGGAAGGTTCTTCTGTCTTAGGATGAAGAACCTTCCCCGCGTCTTCACGCTCCTACGAATGCAAGTCAAAGAACCGTCCCTCCTCCCTCGCTTAGCGGAGGTGTTCTTTGAGTAGAGAGTAGAGGGAAGGGGCAGTTTCTTTGTATACCCAGTAGAGGGACCAGGAACCGATACCGCCGAGTCCATAGGTGTCGAGGAGGCTTAGTTTTGCCTTCCAACTTAGAAGGTCATCGAAATAGACCGTGTGTTGATTGAGGGCTTTATCTGTATAAGTGTAGTAGGGGATTCCGACTGTATCGCCATTCGAGGTATCCCGCTTGATTTGAGCATAGTTGCTGGCTGCTGTGCTTGTCGCGCCGGTTAGTTCTACAGATTTACGGGTATACGTATCTCCGGTCTTTGTCCAGTCCCGTCCGTAGTAAGGGATGCCGAGCAGGACTTTGTTCATATCAGGGATTTGGCTCTCGGCATAATCCATAACCTTTTTCATCCAAGATATCGGAGCAATTGCACCGGGGGCTGAGTGGCTGTAGTCATAGGTCATGATATTAAGATAATCAACATACTGAGCCAAGTCACGATAATTATATTCAGTGTTCCAGTCAGTTGAAGAGGTGCGAGCTGGGACGGCTTGGATCAGCAGTTTATTCTGAGCATGAAGTTTCCCGTAAAGCTCTTTCATAAATTGGGTAAGGTAGGGGCCCGTCGAATCACTCATATACTCAAAATCAATCACCACTCCGTCGGCACCGGTATTCTGCACCATGGTTACAAGGTTATTGACCAGCTTGGTGCGTGAGGCCTCCTGGGTTAAGGTTAAGTCCACCACGGCCTTACCCTCAGCGTTCCAAGCGGCGCCAATCAGCGGCATGAGTTTAAGCCCTCTTCCGTGGGCGGCGGTGACAAGTTGCGCATAGCTATTGTCGGATAGGCTCCACGGTCCAGTGAAAGTACCGTTCGCCACTGTCTGACCAGCCGTTAAGATGTCAAGCGAGAAGAGATTGGGGGAGAGGATATCGACAGAGTCGGTTGCTTTAACGGGAAGCAGGGTGAGCTGAGCAAGATAGTCATTTAAAACATTAGTACCATATGCCTGCTGATATTGTAAGGAAATACGGGGATGCACAGAGCCGGTTCGAATGATGTCCTCTATCCCATACTTGATCACTCCAAATCCTCCGAAGAGGGTAAATAGGGATCCTTGAGTACGACGAGCATTAAGATAAGCTAGCGTTGAAGAATTAAGATTGTCAGAAGGAACAAGCATGATGGGATTATTCTCTTTAGCAGCGAGGATGGAACCCGAGAGGGCGTCTGGGAAATCATTGCCTGTAGCCACATAGACCGTGTTCGTGTTATAGTCCAATTTATTGAGGACCGAAATATTGGTTAAATAGCGATCAGCCCCAGCTAAACGATCAACAGAAAATCCCAAGCTTTCTAACTGATTTTTAACAGAGGCGGAAATAACCCCCTCCCCTCCAATCATGGTAATTGAACGAACGTCTAAGGCCTGCAGCGCTTGGAGTGTCACCGCGGGGATGGTGTCTAAGTCCGTGAGTAGAAGTGGAATGCCATGAGCAGCCGCGTAAGACGAGACACTTAGGGCATCCGCAAAAGAGTATCCTGAGGCAATGAACGCTTGAGAAGAGTTAGTAACCGCTTCTAAAGCAATATTGGCTGACGTTTCGAAACGATCCTGCCCCTCAATCCGATGTACTGTTAGGTTATTCTGAGTTAGGGAATTTTGTACCTCCACAGAGACAGCTCCAGTACCTCCAAGAATGTAGACGTGTTGCGCCTGGAGGCGCAGAATTTCCGTCAATACTTCCGGAAGGAGTTGCTGGGAGTCCGTTAAGAGCAGGGGACCGTTTACCCTTGAACTTTTTGCCAAAACAGCGCCGGTTAATGCATCCGGAAAATTGTCTCCACGGGTTAGAACAACGGAATTCGCACTGGACCAAGTGGCCTGAGAGATCTGAATAGCCGTATCAAAGCGGGTCAAACCTGCTATGCGCAAGGGTTTGCTAATCGTATCTGCTAAGGTAGGCAACTGTAGGAACGAAAGACTTACTAAGTTAATTAAAAGAAGAACAAGCATTAGAAATGTAACTTTCTTTCTTAGCACGATGATTTTCCTCCTTGAGTTTTATAAATTTTCTAATGGATTTTACTTTGCCAGTTCAAAAGTGAAAAATATAGCTTTTGGTGTTATACATATAATTCGCCAAGTATCAGCTAAATCCTACGTAATCAGAGAAAAAAGTTCTACGGAATGCAGAAAATTCAGACAACACATCTAGCGAAGTCTTAGGATAGGACTATTGACTCATATTGTTTTAAATAGAGCATTTCATTTTTTTAACGACAGGACTTCATCTTTATTTGTCGAAAGGAGTAGACGACAGGGACTGATCTTTTTTTGTAATTAGCAGCAAGCATAAACTGACTGTTGAAAAGAAACAAAGATTATACTTTGCTGAAATGAAGATTAAGGAGGTCATCCATGAAAACGAAGTTCGTCAAATTACTCTTGGTCACGTTGGTTATTAGTGGATGTTACGCGACAATCGCTAGTGCAGCACCGCTTAACCTCTCCACAGACCGCATCTGGGGGCAGGACCGGGTTGCTACAGCAATTGCTGCTTCCCAGCAAGGTTGGACATCAGCCACCACTGTCATTCTTAGTGAGCTGCAAGCCTACCCAGATGCCTTATCTGCCACCCCTTTGGCCAAACAACTTAATGCCCCGATCCTCCTGACCGATGGGAATTCCTTAGACCCACGGGTTAGCGCAGAACTAGAACGCTTGAGAGCGACCCAGATCGTCATTTTGGGTGGGGAAGGTCTTGTGACGAACAAATTAACTGCCGGCTTAGATAAAATCGGTCTCGATTGGGAACGCATCGGAGGAAAGGATCGCTATGAAACCTCCGCCCTGATTGCCCAGAGGATCCCCAGCGACACCGTGATCTTTGTCAATGGTGAAAATTTTCCGGATGCCTTGGTAAGCGCTCCATATGCAGGGATCAAACAAATTCCGCTCCTCTTAACTAAAGCTGAAGAAATGCCCACGGCGATTCGTCAAGCCTACCTTAAATTGGACCCGTCGCATGTTCTCGTCATCGGAGGGACGGGTGTTGTACCCCCCAGCACCCTGACCAATATACCCGTTGAGACCCGCATCGGCGGGGTTGACCGCTATGATACAGCCGCCCAGATCTATAGCTATACTCAGGCAACCTATTCGTCTCCAACAGCTTATATCGCGTCCGGGGAGGGGTATGCCGACGCCATGGTTGGAGCAGCCTTGGCTGCCAAAACTAGCTCCCCGCTCTTTATCACGAAAAGAAACTCAGTCCCTATTACTATCTATTCAGCTTTAAGCTCCGCGGCTAAGCAAACCACTCCCGTGGAGACAATCTATATCCTGGGTGGGACAAGCGTTGTTTCCTCGGTCGTCGTAGAAACCCTAGCCGGAAAACCTCCTGCGGGCTATCTCTTGGCCGGGAGAACGATTGTGATCGACCCAGGTCATGGCGGTGTAGATCCTGGAGCGACCGGACCAGCAGGCACGAAGGAAAAAGACATTAACCTGATGATTGGTTTGCAGGTCGCCGATTTCCTGCGTACTGAAGGAGCTTATGTGATCTTAACCAGAACCACCGATGTCCTTCTGGGAACGGGTGGAGTGTTATCTGACCTTGAGAGTCGCGTAGCAATCGCCAACAGTTCCGACGCTGACATTTTCGTCAGCATCCATAATAACGCCTTTTCAAACCCTAGTGTCCAAGGCACTGAAACCTTGTATAGCGGCTACACCCCTCACGCTGCTGAAAGCCGCGAGTTAGCGACTGCCGTCCATACCGCTCTTATCAACGCCCTAGAACCGTATAACGATGGACTGAACATTGACAGGAGGGTTAAGGATGCGAGTCTTTATGTCACGGGTAAAAACAGTACCATACCCGCAATTCTCGTAGAAGTACAATTCATCTCCAATCCTAATGGGGAGCAACAACTCTTAAATCCCACCTATCGAGCAACAGCGTCACGTGCCATCGTGAATGGAATCGTATACTATTTCATCTAAAGAACTCGTCAGCTTAAGCGAACATCAAAGAACCCCCACTTTATAGAAACTAATCGTAGTGTAGATCTTATAATTTGTAAAATAGGGAGGACTCCAAGTGCGTAAATCCGGTGGATCCGAGTCAAATGTGAAAAAAAGGATATCCAAACTCTTAATTCTTTTTCTTCTAATGAGTACGTCTCTTGTCGTGGGTCTACCGAGTGAGGCTTATGCAGAAACGTTACCCCCCCTTACCGAGGGAGTCAGTACACTTACAGTGCCAACCCAAGCCGAAGTATCGGCCAGCATTACTAAATGGGCTAACCAATACAATATCCCTCCCGTGGTCTTAAAAGCGGTCGCTTGGCAAGAATCCGGCTGGGTCCAATTCAAAGACGGCAACCCTCTCACTCCCTTAATGGGGAGAGATGGCGTGGGGATCGGCATCATGCAAATCTCGAACTATAATGCGAGTGATCCGGCTCAATTGCCAAAAATTGAAAGACTCAAAACGGAATATGACTACAACATCTCCGAGGGAGCCCGGGTTCTGAACCAGAAGTGGCGCACGGTCCCGAAAATAGGGGATGGAGACCGCAACAAATTAGAGAACTGGTACTTTGCAGTTTGGGCGTATAACGGCTGGAGTAATAAGAACAATCCCAACTATGCCGCAAGCCAAAAAACTGTACCCTACCAGAATAATGTCTTCGCCTTGATGGGTCTGAAATATAACTCAACCATTACCCAAACCTATCCGACCACGATACCGGCTCCTTCAACCTTACCCCAAGCACCTCTGTGCGATAGCCCAACTCCGATATGGTCACCCAGTTATCTCAGCACTTGGAGCACTCCAACTCCCTATCATCTTGGAGATTTAGAGATTAACCCTACTCTCCTCCTGAGCGGAGGAGGATCAGGAAGCGAACAAGCCAATGGAGATTATTGGCTAAAATTACACATTGATCAGCCTGCAACCCCGACATCCATTTATTCCTTAGGCTATTATGTCACGGGTTATAATGCCACAACGGGGACAGACAAGGCTACCTTTGCGGCCAAGTTAATCTCGGCCTCTAAAGTGATCACAGCCTATGCCACCAGTCGTTTAAATAGTGCTAAGAACTTGGACGATATTCAAGCCGCCCGCAAATGGTTTTGGGCGGTGCTCGCACTCCCCAATCTCGACCCGACAACCTGGCAACAAGCCCAGGACGGCTACACTCAAGCCCTACAAAAAACCTTTCGCCGCCTAGGAGGAACCGGACGCGAGGATACAGCAATTGCCATTGCTGAAGAAGGCTGGCCCCAAGGGGCAGGCACCGTGATCCTCTCCGCCTCGGAAGATGCTGCTTGGCCGGATGCCCTGACTAGCACCCCGCTTGCCAAGAAATATGATGCCCCCTTATTGATCACACCAAGTAAAGAACTTCTACCTCAAGTCTCGGCAGAACTGACCAAACTTAAAGCTCACACGATCGTAATCGTCGGAGGCTGGATTAGTCCAGCCATTCAAAAGACCTTAGAGAAAACCTATACCGTGCAGCGTTTATCCGGCCCAGACCGCTACGAAACCTCTGTCAAAGTCGCTGAGGCCCTAGGTCTCGGACCGGACAAAACAGTCTTTCTAGCTACCGGGGAAGCAGCCCCGGATGCCCTTACCGTCGCCCCTATCGCTGCTCAATTACAGCAACCGATCTTACTGACTCCTCCAACAGGAATCCCTGCCAGTGTGAACGCCTTTCTCAAAGCTAATGCCGTTCAGGCTCTGAACGTTGTCGGAGGAACAGGGGTCATACCCACGAAAATCCTCCCTGCGTCGCTTCCGTTCAAAAGGTATGGAGGAACCGATCGTTTTCTGACCATGCAAGCCATTCTCGACGGTTTTCGACCGTCCCTGCCCAACCTCTTCTTCACGAATGGCTCAGGGAACGTCTTTGCCGATGCTCTGGCAGGCGGACCCTTGGTGGCTAAATTAGGAGGTACGCTCCTTCTGACGGGAAATCAGACCTTAGGTAACGTCACTCAGGATTACGTTCAACAAGTCAGGGGCTATGCCACCTTTACCCAAGACACAGGAACCGTCGGACGCTTCTACCAGCTCGGAGGCTCAGGCGTGCTCTCCTTAGATTCAGACTTAACGGCGAATCTGCTCCCCTAAGAATCTCCCAGGTCATATGAAGTATTAGGCATATGAAAGAAAATAACAAGTCAAAGATGCCACTCCAGAGGTCTGATAACAGAGGCCAGAGATCGGAAAGGAATACAACGATCTGATACATCCGGCTTCTGACCTCTGACTTCCGTGTTTAGACTGGCATACTGACTGGTTATTTACTTGAATGTGCCTTAAGGAGTGAGCAGAATTAAGAAAGCAACGCTGAGACTCCTAGGGGTCATACTAGTTTTTGCGCTTTTGTTGGGGTCCACACCCCTTACCATGGGCCAAGCAACCTTACTACCAACCAATGATCGAACCCTGCTTTTGCACGTCCGCTATTCTGACCAACTCTTAATTCAACTGAGCGCTTTGGGGAACGTCGAAGCAAGGGGAGAGCTCGTGCGCTTAACCTTACCACCAGGACAATCCCGCCCAGACGTAGAGCAGAAAATCAGTACTTGGCCGGATATTGTCAAATGGAGTGAACCCGTTCCCTACTATGCCCTTTCAACGCCTAATGATCCTCTCTATGGAAGGGCAAGCTTTTGGGAGCAGGAAGGCTATCAATGGTATTTACCACAGATTCAAGCGAATGAAGCCTGGGACTTAACTCAAGGACAAGCCATCGTCGTAGCCGTGATCGATACAGGCTTAGACCTTAAGCATCCGGACCTTCAAGGACAATGGGTGGAGGGCTACAACGAACAGAGTCCTTCAAGCCCTCCACAGGACGATCATGGGCATGGCACCCATGTCAGCGGAATCATCTCAGCCACCAGGAATAATAAGCTCGGGATTGCGGGGATCGCCCCCTCCAGCATCATCATGCCTATCAAAGCGTTGGATAGCAAGGGCGAAGGGGATGACATGGACGTTGCCGCAGGAATCCGCTGGGCCGCGGATCACGGGGCACATATTATTAACCTGAGCATTGGGGAAGGCATTAAGCCTACAGGCTCCGGCACCTTGGACAACTCCGTTCACATTACTGAGGCGGTTGACTATGCTCAGAGTAAGGGCATCCTAGTGGTCGCTGCCGTCGGAAATGATGGTGTGGGCACGATAAGTTATCCAGCAGCCTTGCCCGGAGTGCTCTCCGTAGCAGCAACCACTTCCAAGAATGAATTAACCGATTTCTCCAATTACGGTCTCCCCTTAAGTCTTACAGCACCAGGCAATCATATCCTCAGTACCTACCCACGAGCCCTTTCGAACGGCTATGTCTACTTGGGGGGAACCTCCATGGCCGCCCCTATGGTCTCGGCCGTCGCGGCACTGATCTGGTCTGCCAATCCGACTTGGACCAGTACACAAGTTACCAGTAAACTTCTGGCCAGTGCCACAGATATTCATCAGAAGGGCTGGACTGAGACCCAGGGCTTTGGTATGGTCAATGCCTTGAAGGGGGTACTCCCCACCATCCAAGCGGACTCCCCACTGCCGAACTCCTATGTTCAGAATCTAAGTGAGATCAAAGCTCATTTCGATAGTATTTCGATGGTTCAAGCGGGAAGTGTCCAACTCACCCTCGATGGTACGCTCCTGCCCACCACCATGACCCAAAATGAAGTGACCGCTTCCCAAATCGCGGCGTTAACCTCCGGCATTCATTCCATCGAGCTTACCTACCAGGACCTTTCCGGGAAGGCACGCTCCTACGCCTGGACCTTCCAGCTGGAAACCGAACCCCTCCCAGATCGCCTAGCAGGAGAGGATCGAATTGCAACCTCGCTCGACATAGCCCGGCAGGGCTGGCCGAACGGTGCGGATACGGTTTTTTTAGCCGGGTATGACGGCTGGCCCGATGCCCTAGCCTCAATTCCCTTAGCTTATCAGGCCAATGCCCCGGTGCTCCTCACCTACAATGATTTGCTAGACCCCCGCTTAGGAACAGCGCTCTTGGATCTTCAGCCCTCCCGCATCGTAGTCCTAGGAGGAAACGGAGTCATAAAAGATTCACTCGTTCAAACCCTTCAGCAACTCCTTCCAGAAGCAACCCTCGAACGTATTGGCGGTCAGAACCGCTATGAGACTGCAGCCCTTATGGCTGAGCGTCTCAAAAGCACGAGTGGACAGGCTGTCTTAGTCAGCGGGTTAGACTTCGCGGATGCCCTTGCTGTCGCACCGTTCGCAGCTCGTCAGGGGATCCCCATACTGCTGACCGACCCGAATAGCTTACCGCTTGAGACCCAAAAAGCCTACTCTGCCTTGCGCCTTCAAAAGACCTATGCCATCGGGGGACAGGGCGTGATTTCTGAGGCTCTCCTGCGAACCTTGAAAAACGCTCAAAGGTATGGTGGGAGTGACCGCTACGCCACTGCGGCACTCGTCAATGAGCAGCTCATGGGCGCGTCGACCGACGGCCAGTACTTTATTACCAATGGAGAACAATTTTCAGATGCTCTCAGTATCGCTGTTCTGGCCGCACGCACAGGTTCCCCCTTGCTACCGGTGCTCAAAACCGCTGTACCCACCGCCACAGCACAATTTATCCTTTCCTTGCAGACTCCTCCCACCCAGAAAATTGCAGTGGGTGGGACCGGTGTGGTGAGCGTTTTACCATAATAAAAAGGAAATATTAGCTAAATTTAATAATAAAATACGAACTTTTGGAGTATATTTTTAAGAAAAGAGTGGAAAACTACTAGGTTTTGGTGTAAACTAATCGAGAGTCCTATGAAAACTTGTCTGTGGGTAAAATCTTCACAAAATGCCCATAAATAAGTTGATCTGCAAGCAGGAATATTCGCTTTTATGAAGAATACATATAGCGAGTGGAGACCCTGTTTGTGGTTTTCCCATTCTCCTGCGGTTCTAAAGGGTACGACACGGGAGAGATGAACACCAATTTTCATCTTTAGGGGGGACGCTCCCGCTCATTCCGTGGAATGCTTTTAGATATTGCGCAATGTCTAAAGAAGATTGTGCTACAACTTTTAAGGAGGTGAGGGACGACTAAAAGACGTCCTTGGGGTGGAGAAAGGTATATTGGTTTTTCCACAAGACACTAGACAGAAGAAGATATCCAAAAGACGAGAGGAGAAATTTACTAGATGAAGAAAACTAAAAAATTCATAGCCTCCCTAGCCCTAGTGGCAATGGTTGCGACTATGGCCCCGATGAATGCTTTCGCAGCAACAGGGGTAACAACAGATCGGCTTTCCGGAGCTGACAGATTCGGAACTGCTATTGCAGTAGCAGAAAAATTCGTATCTGCCACTACTGCGGTTCTAGCTCCAGCAGCAGATGCTAACTTGGTGGATGCTCTCGCAGCAGCACCATTAGCTGGAAAAACTTCTCCTATTTTATTGTCAGACAACGACTCTCTGACTGAAGCTACTAAGAATGAACTGATTAAACTCAAAGTCACGAAAGTTTATGTCGTTGGAGCACTGAAACAAGCAGTCGTTGATCAAGTCAACGCAATCCCTGGTGTTACAGCTGTAGTTCTCAAAGGCGATGATCGTATCGCTACTGCAGCAAAAATTAACGAACAACTGGTTAGTCCTGTAGGTACCTTTGTAGTTGGTTACTATGCTTTGGCTGATGCTTTGTCAGTAGCTTCCTTTGCAGCTGCTAACAACTACGCTATCGTAGTAGCTAATGTTAATGGAACCCTTCCAATGGCTTCCAGCATTGTTGGTTCTAAAACATATCTCGTCGGTGGACCTACCCTCGTATCTGACATCGCTGGCGCAACTCGCCTTGCTGGTGCGGATCGTTTCGCTACTAATAAAGTAGTGCTTGATACCCTTGGCTACTCCTATAACAACGTCTATGTTGCTAACGGAACGCAAGCACACTTAGTTGACTCACTCTCTGCTTCCTCCTTAGCTGCTAAGTCAGGCGCTCCGATCGTTCTGACTGACACTGAAAATGGTGGGGATGCTGCTCTTGCTAGCGTCGGTATGAAACTTGCTGCTAATGCTGTAGTAACTGCACTTGGTGGAACTACAGTTGTTAGTGACGCATCTGTAGCAAAAGTTGTCGGTTCTGTGCCGGCTACGCCGTCTGTTAGTAGTGTAAGCGCTATTAACCTAAATCAAATTAAAGTTATGTTCAATGTTGTAGTAGATAAAGATACAGCAGAAAATGAAGCTAACTATTTAGTTGGCGGGTCAGCCTTAGTTTCAGGTACTGATATAGCAGTGTTGCAGGCTGATAAACAAACTGTATTGATTACATTAAATGCTCCTCAAGCACAGTATGCAAAAACTTGGGTTACAGTTAATAAAGCGATTCTAACTGCTGATTTGTTACAAACAGCTCCTAAAATTGAGCAAGAAGTAGTATTCACGGATACAACTGTTCCAACAGTTGCATCGGTAACAGCATCTGGTAATACAAAAGTAACGGTTAAATTCTCAGAACCGCTAAAACTTCTTGCTGCTGGTGCTGATGCATCAAACTTCAAGATTAATGACCAGAGTGTAGTTAACTATGGTTATATTTCTGCAGCTTTAAAGAATGCTACTTTGGGTAATTATGCTGACGGAATTGAACTTACCTTCGGGACAACTCTTCCTGTTGGAGCAAACACGTTGACTGTACCTGCTGGCTCAGGAGCAAGCCTTGTTGATGCTGCTGGCTTCATGGTAACAAAAACAACGATGAACTTTAATGTTGATACTGTAACTAATGCTCCGAAAGTAACAGGCATTACTGGGATGAACAATGGAACGGTTTATGTAACCTTTGATCGGGCAATGAAGGATTCTGCTGCAACTGATGGTGCCCTCAATTTATCGAATTATGATATTGGCGACGGGGCAACAAATCCTACAGCGGCTTCTTTTAAAAGCGGTACTAGTAATACAGTAGTTAAGCTTACATTTGCGTCAGGTAAAGTAGTTCTGGGTGGAAACATATTAGTTCTCGACAAAGATATGGTAGACACTTATGGCAATGAAATTGACGGAACAAATGATGTAAGAGTAAGCTATGTAGCCACTGAAGACACAGTTAAACCTACTGTTACAACAGTTACGCTTACTTCTAGCACAGTTATTCGTGTTAAGTTCTCCGAAACTGTAAATTATCTTTATGCACAAAACTTAGCAAACTTTAAACTAAAAGATTCTGCGGGTACTAATATTTCTGCTAGAATGACAGGTATAGTAGCTAAGCCAACAGTTAACACTAACTCAGATACTTTTGATATTACTTTAACACCTGGTTTAGAAGGTTCGAATTACTCTCTGACTATTAAGAATGTAGTCGACACTGCATATACTCCTAATGCAATGAATGAGTTCACAACAACAATAAGTGGTTCCGATACAACAGGACCAGTGTTTAGTGTTGCTGTTGCTTCAACCGGTTCAGTTTATAAAGTGGTTGCATATTTCAACGAAGCTATGGATATATCGACAATTAGCAACGTTGCAAATTATGCTTTCACCAATGGACTTGCTGAAGTTAAAGCATTACCAGCTGGCACAACATTAAACATGGGCGAAGGCAATAAATCGGCAGAAATTGTATTCCCAACGAACTATACAACAGCTGCTGGTGCAACTGCCTTAAACATCGTTGCCATTCGTGTTGCTAATGTGAAAGATGTTGCAGGAAATATTCTGACTGCAATCTCTACAACTAACGCTGTACAAACCGCAGCTGCTTCAGCAGCTTACGGACCGACCTTAGTTGCAAATTCATTCAAGCTCTATAATACAGGTTCTAATCTCACGGCTGAAGTAGAGTTTGACCAAGCATTAAGTACACTTGTTCTAGCTGATTTTGTTGTAGGTGGCGTGACTGCTGATAGCGGATATCTGACAGGTAAAAAAGTCATCTTGACTTTCACAGGAGCAAAAGTAACTACTATCAAAGCATTTGGTATTGCTAATACTATTACAGCTGCTGCTCCAGCTTCCACAAATGTCGCAGGTGTCTTGGTTAAAGCAATTGCTGCAACAACAGTTTATAGTAATACACTAGCTCCAAAACTTATTTCTGCTCCTGTAGTGGCATCAGATGGGGCTAACACTGTTACTCTTACTTTCGATTCTCCTGTAGATTCTACAATTGCAGGACTTTACGCTGATGACTTCACATTTATGAACAATACTCAAGGTAAAGTTATTTCTGCTGTATCAAATAATGCAGCAGGTAATGTATTAACTTATACTTTCGCAGCTGCAGATGTTGCTTTAGCAGACTCAATCACAGTTAAAGCTGTTCCAGCTAAAATCAGTGTTAAGACTCTAGAAGATCCTAACGGAGTTCAGACTCTATATGTTCCAAGTACGACAGATACAAATGGCTATACAGTAGTCACAGGAGCATAATAGTCTAGGTAACCATGGCTTAGGGAGAACTTTCATTGGAAGTTCCCTCTGTCGGTCACACTAATTGGAAATCGTCACCAAGAGAGCCGATTGCTTTTATAAGTGGTCGGCTCTCTTATTATTTCTCGCCCAAAATAGTTGCCTAGAACTAGACTTAGGGATAACTATAATAAAAATCAAGGTAAGCAGTAAGCGCTTAATCCGTTAGAGGAGGTATCTTTTGAATTGTAACAAAATCATTGTCGCATTAGCAATTGCTGTAGTAATGGGATAGGAACAGGTTGCGCAAAGCAAAAAACTGTACCACATCACCTCCGTAGCAGACGCAAGGTGTATAAGATATTACCACACCGAAAGCAGACTCGATAAAGTTAATGCTGATTTAACTAAGAAACTTACGTCCGAAAAGGGTGTACTTGGAGGACAGCTATATGAGACCAAGATTTGATATTTATTATTATGCCCAAAAATATTTAGAAGAAATTAAGTCCCAATACCCTGGAAATAAGATTAACTTGCAGGCCGTGTTCGATGGTCAGAATATAAGTCTAGACTATAATCCTTGAAAATAAGCACTCCCATTAGGTCGACTTTTCCAAAAGGCTTTGATCATAAGTAGCAACAAACGGCTACGTCTCCCAGGTTTCATACACATGAAAATATTACAAACTTTTAGGTGCCTTTTGTTACTAAAGTTTAAATTTAAAGTAAACGAAGGCTCTCTTCTAATGTGATATGAATTTCGCTGTTCACGGGTAGTAAGGCAAATTCGGGTTGGATAGTTAAGTGTAAGGGCTGAATAAAAGAGTGTACGGAATATCAGAAGCCGGTGCGACAATGGAAATGTCCAGCTTTTGCAAATTAATAGGAGCATGTTGCGGCAGTAGTCTCGAAAATCAGTATGCGGTTAAATAAACGAGTGCATGGTCACCTGTTCTAACCATGGACCCGTTTATTGAGTATTACAGCAAGTGGAGTTTTATGTAAGCATTAACTATATATAATCCAGAATTTAGTATAATTCGTTATTTCGAACATAAAAGTTTTATTCCCCGCTCCTTACGTAAGTGGACTATATTTGTCATTTTAAACACTGGAGACCCATCGAAGACCAAATTACTATTGACAGGTGCGCCTGCATACTTTAATGTTATATTGAAATAATTGACTCACTGGTCGGATTATCTATTGTACATACAACAAGGAGGGCTCATTAATGAAAAAGATAATTAGCATGATTTTGGCAGGTGCTTTATTATTACATCCAGTCGCAGTAATGGCGGCAGATAGTCAGAGTGCTGGGGTTCTGAATGCTATTAGTTTTGAACATCTAAAAGAGGAGGTTCTTGACAGGAATCTAACCATACAATCTACCGCTAATCGGATTGACGAAGGAGAAAATAAGATTAGTAGTGGAGTTATCGGATTAAGGCAAATGCAGGCACCATTAGATGCGAGATGTGCGGGAATCATAGCTTACTTTACGGGCAAAGCAACGGGGGTAAAAGCCATTAGCGCTACGAAAAGCGATTTAATAGCCTCACTTGCTGGGTTGCCGATTGATCAAAGCAAACTGCCGGATCCGGGTCTTATGTTAGTTTCTCAAGATGGTCTTACGAAGTATGCTTTGACCAGCGCCAAAAACAATAATGGGGGCTTCTTATGGATTCAAACTCCAGTTGCATTCCCAAGTCCTAATCCATCCTCTTTAAGTCCAACTTTGGCTGTCACACCAGGTTTGCCTGATTATGTTGATACTTCTCTTATTAATAACCAACTATCCCTGACACTTGATTATCTAAATTTCAATTTACTAAATATGTACCAATCCCAACTAATGTCTGTAGAATCTCAAATTCAATCCTTGATCTCTCAGACAGATGATAACGGAGTAGCAAGTGTTCAACAATCTATAGTTAATGATAGAATTGTTTGGGGGGCGCAACAACTTTATCTTACTTATAATGATCTTTCAGCCCAGGTTGATAACCTCATGAAACAATTAATGCTTCTTCAAAGTCAATTAACCATAGTCAAGCTGCGATTTCAGCTTGGAATGACGACAAGTACGGAAGTTAAAACGACGGAAGCAAAAGTCGGAGACTTGGCCATTGGATTTAAAACACTGAATGAAAATCGGAACTGGATTAAAGGTAGTCTCAACACGATGCTTGGCCAAGACTTTGACACCAATTTGACGATTGCAGCTAACCCGGCTGTAAGTGAGTCCGATGTCAATACCGTGAATTATGACGCCGACCTCGATAAAGCAGTTACATGGAGTAAAGAAATCCTCTTAAAAGTTAAATCTGAGTCCAGTATTATTCCAGATTCAGTAGTAGATGATATTCAGAATCTAAAACTTAAAACAAGATTAAACTTTGACAAGTCTTATCAGGGTTTAAATAATAAGCTCCAGGCACTAAAGAACGAGCAATCAAAGCTCGTAATTGAACAAGAGAAATTAGAACAGGTACAACTTTCCTATAATCTTGGAATGCTCTCAAATATTGCTTTGGAGGCTGCTAAGGTGCCTTGTGAAAACCAGAAGCTGAAGGTTTCCAATGCTCAGAATGATCTAGTCAAAGCTTATACTATTTATCAGTGGCTTATACAGGGGACTGATCTTTCCTGATGTCTCTCTTGTATTCGATTTTTCCTAGGGTTTGTCTTTAAATATTGGTTATTAATATTACATTCCACACTTTTGCCATCAGTGAAACTATTTTGATAACATAGTACAAGAGTCTTTCGTCTTTAAGTAGGCGAGAGGCTTTTTGCATATGCACATAAATAAGTTTAAAGTTACCAAAATGTGTGGTATAATATATAGTTGAGTGCCACAAGCGTCTTCTGCCCCGTTGGCGAACCTCACGCGCGATCGCGACATAGTCTGTTTCCGCAGGTGATAGAAACTTTTTCTGCGCAGTTATAGATAGAGACGCATTTGGAAAACTTAATGATATAACATTATAAAAAGGAGAATGAAAGTATTGGCAACATTTACAGATCTGGGATTAAGTGAATTAGTAATTCGATCAATTATTAACATGGGGTTTGAAGAGACAACGCCTATTCAGGAAATGACGATTCCCGCTGCAATGCAGGGTAAGGATTTAATTGGACAGGCCCAAACCGGAACAGGTAAAACAGCAGCTTATGGGATACCCCTTGTAGAGAGAATCATGGAACAGGCAGAACTTGTTCAAGGGATTGTTTTGGCTCCTACGCGGGAACTCGCTGTGCAGGTCGCTGAGGAATTGAATAAGATCGGGCAGTACAAGAGGATTCATGCTTTACCCATTTATGGTGGACAAGGGATTGACTGGCAAATAAGGGCGCTGAAGAAACGCCCTCACATCATTGTAGCGACTCCAGGGAGATTAATGGACCACATGAGGAGAAAGACCATTCGTCTTAACGATATAAAAATCCTTGTTTTGGACGAGGCCGATGAAATGTTGAATATGGGCTTTTTGGAAGATATCGAAACGATCCTCAAGGAAATTCCAGTGGAACGTCAAACCTTACTCTTCTCGGCAACCATGCCGAGACAGATTCAAAATATTGCCCAGCGGTTTATGAAAGAACCAGAACTGATTAGCATTAAAGCTATGGGAGTCACAGTCTCCGATACCGAGCAACATTATGTAGAAGTCTCTGAACGACTAAAATTCGATGTCCTATCACGTATCCTAGACATCCAATCACCGGACTTAGCAATTGTCTTCGCACGAACCAAGCGTCGAGTCGATGAGCTTTCAGAGGCCTTGAGCAAGCGTGGATATTCTGCCGAAGGAATTCACGGCGACTTGACCCAGAGCAAGAGAGACAGTGTCTTGCGTCAATTTAAAGATGGAACGATTGAAGTTTTAGTCGCGACGGATGTGGCTGCTCGAGGACTTGATATCAGCGGAGTAACGCATGTCTTCAACTTTGATATCCCACAAGATCCAGAAAGTTATGTACACCGGGTCGGACGAACGGGTCGTGCTGGAAAATCTGGCTTAGCTATCACGTTAGTCACACCTCGTGAGATGGGTATGCTCAGACTGATTGAATCAGTAATTAAGCGCAGAATAGTCCGTAAGCCTATCCCAACCGTCATTGAAGCGGTTGAGGGTCAGCAACGTCTGACCATGAATGAAATTCTACGAGTAATCGCTGAAGAAAACATTGAGAAATATAAAGGGGTAGCCCAAGATTTGTTGGCAGAAAACGACTCAGTAACCGTGTTATCCGCTGCCTTAAAAATAATAACTAAGGAGCCTGAAGCTGTCGAAGTTCGTTTGACGGAATCTGCGCCTATGCGCGGAAGAAGCATGGGGAATAATGTTCGGCCTCAGCAAGGCGGTTATAACCGAGACGGATTTGGACAGAAAACGGACACTTGGGCCAGACGAAAAGGCAACGATGTTCGGGGAGGCGCCGCCTCAGGAGCACAACGTCGGGATAATAAGAGAAACGGATAGAGACAAATTCAGAGGAAAAAGGTGATTGTGTTCACCTTTTTCTTTATTTATTAAGGTGCGATTTGTCTTGATGGGTCAAACTGGAGATGGTATAATTTAGAAAGAGTAAGGTGGTGAACCGATGGAGAAAGAGCTTAAAGATATGCTCGGGCGCATCCTAACTAAACTTGACGGATTAGAGTCAAAAATGGATGGATTCGAGTTGAGACAAGATGAAATATTCTTGGTTGTAAAGGCGATAGAACATAATAATCTAGTGCATGGGGCGGAAATAGATAATCTCAAGTTTAAGGTAAGCCATATCGAGGGGACGATTAATGCCGTGGGTAATGTAATTACAACACGGAAGGCGATATAATGAAGCGTAACTATCAATTATAAGAATGCCTTTCTTTAAGAAGGGCATTCTTATTTGCTTGAAGTGAACTTTTCGGGATGTTGCGAAGGATAAATGCAGGAACGTGTCGAATCTTTAATCTAAAGTGTTGCACGACTTTGGAGGGAGATAGGAATGTTGGCAAGAATTCTTAATAAAAAAACAGGGAGTCGCGTACTCTTAAACGTTATTATCGTTATTATATTGGTTTTAAGTACCTCAATGACTGTTATGGCTTCAGGTGATGCTGTCTTGCCGGAAATTCGTACACTGCTTCAGAATCAGTATGTTGATCCGGTGTCAACGGAGGTGCTCAATGCACCAACTGTCGGTAAGGCATTGGAGCTGCTCGGAGATCCTAATACAAAGTATTTATCCAGCGAACAATATCAAAATTTTCTCGATAGCATAGACATGCGCTTTTCGGGGATCGGGACAATTATTGAAATGGTACCTGAAGGGGTTAAGGTGGTTTCCGTCATTTCGGGTTCACCGGCTGAGGAGGCCGGCTTAAAATCAGGCGATGTGATGATCCGTGCTGATGGGCAATCGCTGATTGGACTTTCTGTAGAAGAGGCAGTCACCCTGCTTAGGGGTATCGAAGGGACTGCGGTGCAGATCAGCGTCAAGCAAGGAACTGAGACGAGAGACCTGAGTATTACACGCAGGGCTATTCATGTACCCACGGTGACAGGAGAAGTGCTTAGCGGGCATATCGGTTATCTTCAGCTGAATTCGTTTGGCGGTGATACAGCAGAGGAATTTAAAAGGTTGGTTAATCTCTTAAAAAGCCAAAAGGTTGATTCATGGATCGTAGATTTGAGGGATAATGGCGGGGGATACTTGAGTTCGGCCATCGATCTTGCTGGCTTTTTTATTGGTCCAGATGTAGCAGTGCGAGTCAAGGATCGAGCGGGTGTCTTCAGCCCGTATATGTCACCGGATCCCGGTATAACGTTGAGTCAAGAGGTAATTTTCTTAACCAATGAAAACAGCGCTAGTGCCTCCGAGATTTTAGCTGCTGCTGTAAAGGATCATCAAAAGGCGCTAACTGTAGGGACAACGACCTATGGTAAGGGAACGGTACAGAGTCTGTTTTCCCTCTCGAATGGCGGGGTACTTAAAATGACAGTTAATCGATTTTATTCCCCACTTGGGCATGAAATCGATAAAGTCGGGGTCAGCCCGGATGTGACAATTCAACATGCGGATTCTCTCAGAGCAGCGGAGCTGATGTTAGAGGCGCCGACGGTAGCTCTTGCAAAGGGCAGAACTCCAGATTATTGGGAAGCCTGGGGAGAGGTTCTCAATAATGAGGCAAAGAATGAAACCTCAGAGCCTTATTCCCTTTATTACCCAAATTATCGAAAAGTCAGCGAATTGTCAGAGATTCCACCCGACAAGAAATTTACAATCCATTTTGCTGGAGTGATCGATTGGCAAAGCGTGAACAACACTAGCATCGAGCTGATTAACAGTAAGACCGGTGAGAGAACACTTTCGACCTTTGAACCCCTTGGACTCTCCGATGTGCGAGTAATCCCACAGACGGCTTTAAGCGCCGATTCAACCTACTGGCTGATCATCCATCCTTTGGTCCACGATGTATCAGGACAAGTGCTGAAGGAAGGAGCCTTGGCAGTGGCGCATACAAACGCAGTGGTTGCTGCTGAAGGTACAGTGGAGATTAAGTCCTTTGGACTTATAGATCAAGTTCGTGGAGAGAAATTAGTGGGACCACGAGATCCTGATTATGGTTTGGCTCTATGGGATCGAGGGAAAGTCACAAAATAATATCTTAACTAAGTTGGGTTAATTAGATAAATTGGGTGAATTGGAGGAACGCAAATGATTTATGAAGTATGTATACTCGTAGGAACGATCGTTTTAGGAGTGTTGGGTATTGAATTGGTGCTGTGGGTACGCTCAATTCGCAAACTCACGGATGAGGCAAGGCAAACCATTCAAAATGTTAATACTCACCTGCCAAGTATGCTAGACGATGTGCAAGCATTGACATCCCTCGTCAGACAAACCACTGAGCATGTAGGTGGTACTGTCAATGAGGTAGCGGTTAGTCTTGAGGAGCTGAGAAAGAATCCGTTGCACTTCGTGACAGTCTTCTTGTTGGCGGCGAAACAAGTGATCGAGCTTTGGAATGAAATTCGAGGACGAAAAAAGGAAGCCCAGGACCGCTAAGCGGTCTAAGGCTTCCCTTCTATTCTGAAGGCACAGTCAAAGTAATAGATAACAAGGTGCTGTGGCTAGGTCCTTGTAGGGGCAATTCATGAATTGCCCCTACGGTACATTGTTTTACTCTTCTTGAAGTGGAATATCAGTTTTAATAAGTATTTGAGGATTTATTTCAGGTTTAGTTGAGGAAGACTCTGCTGTTTGTGTATCCGAGGCGATATTAATGGGAATATAGCCAGCTTTTTTTAATTTCAGAGATTCTTGAATAAAGGTTTGGAGATCTTCAGCTAATTGTTTTCCTTTACCGACCAGATCGGTACCTTGCTGTCTCAGCGCTCCGGCATGATGGGAGGTGACGTCCTCTACGCGTTCTATGGCGTCGTCGGCTTTTCTATATATCCCTTGACGTAATTCTCTCCCGCTCTTGGGTGCAAGCATTAGGCCAACTACTGCTCCAGCTAGGCCTCCAACAAGTGCCGCCACAGCGACGGTACTGAGATTCGAGTTCTGTTCCGCTTTGTGCATTCTTAGCATACAATCATTCCTTTCTTTCTTTCTTAACGCAACGGTTATTATCTATTCTATCATATTGATATCAAAAGGGCGAAGAGTTAGGAATTCTAGGAGTGATTAAGAACGATTTATCCTGTAGAAAATGCTCGAATGATATTATTTAAAGTAGCAGAGAAAGGGATTGATTTACGAGGTTATTTCATGTATAACTAAAAGGTGACCGAACAGTCGGTTCTCAAAAATATGAATTAAGTGAGGGAAAAGAGCATTGAAAAACCGAACGGGGGTAACTCGAAAGATCGTGAGCTTGTTCGCTGTGTTGATAGTCGTTGGACTATCAATAGGATGTAGTGCAACTAAGTCTGCCACGGTCGTAGAAGAAAGATATATTCCGGTCGAAGTGGAAGTAGCAGGGAAAAAGACGCTGATTAATACGGCAATGTTGAGTGGGAAAGTATCGTCGGATACCGATGTCACTGTATTCCCGAAGATCCCTGGTAAGGTGGAGTCCGTCAGTGTGAAAGTAGGAGACCTTGTCAATAAGGGTGCGGTTCTTTTCACACTCGACACCTCAGATATGAGGGATACTTATGCGATGGCAGAGGCTCGGTATCAGAATAGCAAAGAACTTTGGGATTCAGCCAATACGTCACTGGATCGTACCAAGGCCCTTGCTTCAGATAAACTCGCTAAGGCCAGGCAGAACTTGGCTAATACGAAGGCCCTTTTTGAAGTCGGTGCAGTATCGAAGGTTGAGCTTGACCAAACTGAGCTTGGGGTCAAGGAATTAGAAGCCAACTATGCCAGTCAGATTGAGCAGCTGACCGTGCAGGCTTCAGACAGTAGTCTCAAGCTTAACCAACTCCAACTCACCCAAGCCCGAGACGCTTTAGATAATGCGGTCATTACTGCACCTGTAGACGGGATTGTCTCACAGGTAAATGTCGCTGTCGGAAATATGGCCTCAAACGCGCAACCAGCGCTCAGCCTGACGAATCCAAAGAGCATCTACAGCTCTCTGAGTGTTGCGGAGAATCTGGTGAACCGTCTCACGAAGGGTAACGCTGTGAAGGTCACGGTTTCTTCGGTGTCTGAGGATAGTGTGATCGGCACGATTGATCATATCAGTCCGTCTTCGGATCCGCGAACCCAGCTTTATCCGATTAAAATCTCCCTTGAGAATTCCAGTGGCTTAATCAAGCCCGGTATGTTTGCCAAGGTGGAACTTAAAATCGAGGAAAAAGCAGATGTATTGGCCATTTACAGTGAGGCCGTCATCCTTAAAAACGATAAGACCATAGTGTATGTCGTTGAAGGGGACAAAGCAGTCGCTAAAGAGGTCGTTACAGGCCTCGATACCGGAGTGGATATAGAAGTCCTGAAGGGGTTAAATCAGGGTGATCAGGTGATCATTAAAGGGCAGACGTTAGTTGACGAGGGCCACAAGGTGAAGGTAGTTGTGGGAGGGGAGACGTCTTGAAGCTAGCGGAAGTTTCGGTTAAGCGCCCAGTCACCATCATCATGGCCATGCTCATTGTCATGCTTTTGGGTACTATTTCTCTGACCCGCCTACCGATTGATCTTTTACCGAACATTGAAATTCCTGTTTCGATCGTGGTGTCGCAGTATTCGGGGGTAGGTCCTCAAGAGATTGAGAAACTGATCACCAGTCCTTTAGAAGGCGCTGTTTCCACCGTGGAAAATATTGATACGGTGACTTCTAACTCTACAGAGGGGAGCTCAATCGTCATCGCCCAGTTTAAGAATGGGACGGACATGGACTTCGCGACCCTTCAAATGCGGGAGAAGGTTGATCAGATTAAGAGCTTTTTGCCTTCGGGGGCTGGGGAGCCGATGGTCATGAAGCTTGACTTAGATGCCATGCCGGTGGTTATACTGACCCTTAGTGGGCATGATGCGGACCTCGCTAAGCTGCAGTCAATTGCTGAAGATAAATTGAAACCCCAGCTCGAGCGCGTAGACGGAGCTGCTTCTGTTTCGATTGTCGGAGGGTATCAAGATCAGGTGGCAATCAAGACTCATCTGGAGAAAATGAATGGCTACGGCCTGACCATCAGTTACTTAGCTCAACTCATTGGCGCGGAAAATCTTAGCGCTCCGGGGGGGCAGGTTCAAAAGGGAGCCCAGGAACTCACGATTCGGACAACGGGTGAGTTTAAATCGTTGAAGGATATGAAGGAGCTTTTGATTCCGCTCCCTAGTGGAGGGCAGATCCGATTAAAGGACATTGCGGATGTCGGCATTGAACATAAAGACATCACTTCGATTGCCAAAGCAAATGGTGAAAAAAGTGTCAGTATAGCGATTCAAAAACAATCGGGGACGAATACGGTCAAAGTGGCCGATGAGGTCCATGAAGCAGTCGAAGCCTTTGCCAAAGAATACCCTGATCTGAAAATTAATATTGTCATGGATCAGTCGGTTGATATTAAGAAATCGATTGAAACTGTTGAAAATGAAGCAATTTTAGGTGGGATCTTAGCTGTTATTGTGGTTTTCATGTTCTTTCATAATATTCGTACCACCTTTATCACCGCGACGGCAATTCCTATTGCTATGATGGCGACGTTTACAATCCTTTATTTCATGGGAATCACGATTAATATGATGACCTTAGGCGGACTGACTCTAGCAATGGGACGCTTGGTGGATGATAATATCGTAGCCTTGGAAAATATCCATCGACATCGCTTAGAAGGATACTCTAAGGTTGATGCAGCTATTAAAGGGGTGTCAGAGGTCGGGATGGCTATTTTTGCCTCCACCTTGACTACGGTCGCGGTCTTTCTCCCGATTGTCTTTGTCCAAGGAATCGTGGCCACGATATTCAGAGAATTGGCCCTGACGTTTGCCGTATCATTGATGGCATCGCTCGTCGTATCGCTGACCTTAGTTCCGACGCTTTCCGCCATGCTTATGAAGGCAGAAGTTGTTCAAGAGAGCCGTTCCGGCCTAAAAGGGGTTTTTGACCGTTTTAGTCGTTGGTTTGACAAGAACTTTGCACGAGTTGAAGCGGTATATAGGAAGTTTTTACACTATGGCTTGCATCATCGCAAGACAGTCATGGTGACAGCAACCTTGGTTTTTGTTATCTCGGGTGCATCCGCTCTCAGCTTAGGGGCAGAATTTATGCCTGTGGCCGATATTGGGCAATTGACCATTAATACAACCCTTCCCGATGGGGCAAAACTTCAGGACACAGAAGAGACAGTTTTGAAAATCGAAAAGAAGCTAGAGGAAATTCCAGAGATAGAAACTGTCTTTACTCAAATTGGGTCCCGAGGGGGATTTTCTCTGGGGGGAGACACTTCAAATATTAGTGCAATCAGTATCCAACTGTTGCCTTTGGACGCCCGAACACGGAGTATCGAACAAGTGAGCGATGAGATCCGTTCGTTGACCAAAGATATTCCTGGTGCCGAGATTAAGGTTACGGTCACAGATAATATGCAAATGGGTGGAGCGACAGCCCCTGTTGACATTGTGATCAAAGGAGAAGAACTTGATCAACTGAAAAAGATAGGTATGGAGATACAAAGTGTCGTTGCGTCAGTCGAAGGAACCCGTGAAGTCAAAACGAGTATGACAGAAGGGGTCCCAGAAGTAGTGGTGAAAGTAAATCGGTCGAACGCCTCACAATATGGTTTATCGGCTGCTCAGATTTCCCAGGCTGTTAAGGGGACCATTTCCGGAACAACCGCAACACGCTATCGTTATGAAGGAACGGAAATCGATGTCGTACTTAGTGGAGATGAGACCTTTAAGACGAGTCTTGAGAATTTGGGTCAGACTCCGATTCCTACATTGTCAGGGATTACTATTCCCTTAAGTCAAGTAGCTGAAGTTGAGATGGGGCGCGGTCCTGTGATAATTGAGCGCTCAGGACAGACTCGCTTAGTCCATGTCACGAGTCAGATCATCGACCGAGATTTAATGAGTATTACAACAGATATTAAAGATAAGTTGATAGAGTATCCGATACCTGATGGGTATACGTATGAAGTATTAGGTGAGAATGAAGAGCTTATGGAATCATTTGCAGATTTGGGTCTCGCCTTAATCCTAGCGATCCTGCTTGTCTACATGATCCTTGCCTCCCAATTCGAATCCTTATTACACCCGTTTACGATTATTTTATCCTTGCCCATGGGCTTTTCCGGTGGGATGTTTGGCCTCTTCATCACCCGAACAACCTTAAGCGTGCCCTCGTTTATCGGCTTGATTCTATTAGTGGGTATTGCCGTGAGTAATGCCATCGTCTTAGTCGATTACATTATCAAACGCAGAGAACGGGGAGAGGAACGGGAAGAGGCGATCGAAAATGCCGGGCCGATCCGCTTGCGACCCATTCTGATGACCACACTTTCAACTGCTCTTGCGCTTATGCCGATGGCTTTAGGAATCGGGGAAGGCTCAGAAACCATGGCACCGATGGCGATCGTGGTTATTTTTGGACTCATGTTCTCAACCGTTTCAACCCTGTTACTAGTACCTGTTATTTATACGATCTTCGAAGATATCAGAGATTCTAGAAAGCGGAAAAGGGAAATGAAACGGATTAAACCGATTGTCAGTCACTCTGTGTAATGGCAAAGTTCGAGGCTCGAGGCTCGAGAGAGCCTTGAATGGATAAAAAGCGGATAGTTTAGGGAGATGGACCTATGGCGTCGCGAGAAGAAAAACAGACAGAGATCATTAAAGCAGCAATCCAGGTATTTTCTGAACATGGCTTTGACGGCGCGAAGATGGAGCATATTGCTAAAGTAGCCGGTATCGGTAAAGGCACAGTTTATGAGTACTTCGAAAGTAAAGAACAGTTATTTGAAGAAATACTAAAATTCAGTGTCGAGCAATTTCGCCTTGGGTTAAAGGAAAGCATGGATCAGGGGGAAACCATCGAGAGAAAGCTCCTCAACTGCTCTCGCTATAATGCAGAATTTCTGACCAACCATATGGATATTGTTCATTTAGCCATGAAGGTTAAAATGCTATCCAAAGATATTCGTGTTTTTCACCATGCTGCTCAAGCTGCTATTCATAAACTTTACACAGAGATGGTCAAAGTAGCTAAAGAAAAGGGCGAGTTTAGACCCGACCTCGAGGAAGAATTAGCCACCTATTGTATTATCGGAACACTCGATCAGTTCTGCAAGCAACGAGTCTTTTGTGATCCTCGTCCTCTAGAGGAAATTGATCATCAGGCCATCGTCGATGTGTTATTGAAGGGACTGAGATAGACCCAAATTTGAATAAGACTTAACCCCTAAAATAGCAGTTTAGTGAGCTATCTTTAGGGGCTTTTTTTAGGTTGGTAGGTTCCTCACCAACGACTCGACGTTCAACTCTAGTTGAACGAATTGACGATTATATATTATACTTTCACGTCGAATTTTAACAGAGTTTATTCATTGCGGAAGTTTTTGTATAACTAGTAGAGCTTAAATCGTAAGAATTTGAGATATCATTAACTCATGCTCGCTAACGATGTATTAATCTGAAGAATAATAGGTATATTTTGGTAAAGGATTATTTCCAATTTAATGGAATAAACTATTGGTAGTGAGAAGATATTAGAAGATATTCGAGGGAGGTTGACTTGTGAATAGAAGAACCTGCCCCATCTGTGGAGGGAGATCATACTCTTCCTACAGTGGATCAAACTGGGATTGCCCTTATTGTGGAAAAGACTTGGGTAACGTTCCTAACGAACCTAGTAATATTTCGAGAGATTCCCGGCATAATGAAACACTCTCCAATAAACTGTATGGAATTAATGGCGGGAAGTCAGAAAGAGAAAAGCATGGTGACTAATGTCTTCTTATTAATTTCCCGCAGCGATGTTAAAGAGTGAGCCATAAAAGACATGATTATGAAGGTGTCCCTCTAATGAATAAGGAGGTTTGTAAATCCCGAGCATAAGACGGTAACGCTTATTGAGGAGGCTATAATGAGTTTCCGCTAAGAGCAATTCAAGCACAGCAAGTTCAACATACTCCGGAGCTGCGTGATTAAAGCGGTTCCAGGCATAGTTTATCTTGTCTTTTGCTTCTTCGATTTCCGAGATTAAGTATTCCGCTTCACTGAGCTGCGGTCGTTCTATGGAAGTAACAGCTGCTAAGAATTTATTAACGATAGTTTTCATGGAAATCAGACTCACCTCACTAAATCATATGGGTGTTCTTCGTTGACAACGCTAAGCGCTAGTCAAAATTTTCTTTGTTTTGTCAGTACACTATATGTGATTGTCCTCTGAGATATGACCTTTGAAGCTTAATAAACTTTCATGATAAATAGAGTATTTCAGCGCTAGATTATGGTGCTGTTATAAAAATCACCTCAAATGGGAAAGACTAGTAATAGTCTAAAACTTAAGAGGTGATTTATATTTTATTACCGGACCGACGCGGTCGGAAATTCATGGCAATGTTCCTGTGTGGGATGATGTGCTTGTTTCTGGGTCAAGCCAGTTTCTATCCTGCGCTGGGACAAGGAAGCGACAATGCTTCCGAGGATCGAATTGGGAATGTCAAAATTGTGGTAAAACGTGGAGAAACCCTTTGGGGTCTAGCCCAAATCCATCAAACGACGGTGGATGAAATTGTAAAGCTAAACAAGGTAAAACGTCCTGACCACATCAGAGAAGGTGAATCTTTATGGGTACCGAACCGAGTGGTAGAGGAGAAACCTAAAAAAATTGAAGATACTATCATGTCAGACTACTCGGGAAGCATGTTAACGGAAAAAGAAGCTGTAAATAAAACGGTCAATTCATCGTGGTGGGTAAATGCTTTACGCGGAAACGCTGTCCAAGTTGGAAGCAGTTCTCTTCGTCCGAGTACCATCCAACCTCAGGAACAAAAGATTATAACCTATGAAATCTTCGTCAACCCAAAAAATCCAGATCCTGAAACCCCAGATATTTCAGAGCCCCCCTCAATAAAGACGCTTCCTAATGACATTGACACCGTTCAAAAAGAAGCAGTGTTAAAAACGGCGTCGAAGGGGGGAGGGAACCAGATTCTTTCTCGCAGTTTGGGCCGTTTGGTCTCTACAGAGGAAGTAGAACTATTAACCCGTGTCATCCATGGTGAAGCACGAGGCGAAAATTTTGAGGGGCAAGTCGCCGTAGGAGCCGTTGTGCTTAATCGTTTGAAAGATCCCCGTTTTCCTAAGACGATACATTCGGTGGTTTACCAATCAGGTGCTTTTACAGCCGTCAATGACAAACAGATTCATCTGAACCCTAACGATGAGTCCTACAAAGCTGCCGAAGCGGCACTGTCTGGACTGGACCCGTCGAATGGAGCATTATTTTACTTTAATCCACATCTCGCTACCGATGGTTGGATCAAGACCCGCCCCGTCGTCAAACGTATTGGCAACCATACGTTTAGTATATAGGGGACTTGTGTGACACAGCGCTCGGTGCTTACGACGCAGAGCAAACTAACCGTGTAAGCTCCTAGGGCAGGAGCGGGGTTCCCGGCAAATTCGCCATCCTTGGCTCAGTTGCCGGCTTCGCACACGAAAGCCTCCGGTGGAGGGTTTCGCCGAAAGCGCACAACCCTTAACGAATACTTTCGCGCAGAAGGTCCTGTGCTCAGCCCCGTGTCTGGGGTCGCTTACACGGAAGTTTGCTAACTGCTTACGTAAAGACGTCGCGCTCGTGTGACACTGCGTCCCGGGCCTGGGCAGGGAACGGATAAAGAATAACGAATAAAGAATAACGAATAAAGAATAACGAATAACGAATAACTAATAACGAATATCAGGGTGTCGGAGTACGGCACATTTCATGTGCACCGTCTTATGCAAGCAAGCCGCAAAAAGCAAAAATCCCGCAATCAATTGATGTTGCGGGATTTTTGCCTGAAAACTCTTATAGTTTTAAGAATCAGGGACGGTCGATTTGCATTCTGTGCTTGTGAGCCGTTCCTTGCCATTCAGGTAAATTTAATAACTAATGTTTAACAAATACGCAGTAGATGTTTCTAATGATAGCATATTAGTAAATAGAGGGTGTAAATAAGGACCATATTGGAAAACTTAAAATCTTAATTGAACAGTCAGGCGGTTCAAAGCTTTTGTCTCTTAAAACTGTATTTCTGCTGTTTCGGCTTGTCTTAAAATATGATTTAACAATCCAGACTGTTTATTACGCTCAAGTTCAAACTCCTCTGGGGAATAAGCAAGAATTTCAATCGGTTCCATTACTTCTGTCAATGCATCTCCGAGTATTTCCCACCGTTGCCATAATGGCATTCCTGAAAAACCTGACGAAACCATAATGAGATCTATATCGCTTTCGGGGGTAGCTGTGCCTTTGGAATGAGAACCAAACAGATATAATTTATCAGATGACAACCCTTTTTTGTTTAACGCATTAAGATATGATTGTATTATTGCTTTTATATCACTTTTTGTTTCAAGCATTCTAGCACCTCTCTTGCCGTCTTTAAATATTCTTGAGCTATCGATTTTGGGTATTTTTCAAGAGTCTTACTTAGTTCTTCTGGATATCTAAGAGACACACCTGCCATACTCAAGCGCATAATAAACTTATTCAATGGTTCCGGCAATTGAACGTTTGTCTGTTTTAATAGTAGCACTAAATTATGTATTTTGGGAGGCGTTTCGTGGCTATTTTCGACTAACACAGCTTTAAGAGATTTTTCTATAGCCAAATGTATCATGAATATCGATAGATATACCGCCCGGATTGAAACATAGCTTCTGCCGTGTTATCATAGTCTGCTTGTCTAATCCATTCTACCGTTCCTTCAAACATATACCATCCTCCTTTACTTCTATATATTACCATATGTATTAGTAAAAGAAACGACCGATTGAACATTTTTCTGTCGGCAGGTCGCTTTTCTTTAATCGTTACGCCTCTTTTGAGAAAAATAATATGTTGCTTAGCTGGATTGGTGTCGTGGTAGAGAGTCCCCTCTGTGTAAGGTGAAAAAAGCAATTTCTGGGGGGACGTTAAAACGTAATGGAATAAGGCTTTCACCAATGCCCCTGTTAATGTAAAGTGGAATACCGTTGACCACATGATACCCTTCGTAGAATCCAAGATCCCCTAAATAGGTATTTGTGATCAGAGGTTGAAGTCCCGGTAAACGGACTTGTCCACCATGGGTATGCCCTGCTAGAAGAAGTTCGGCACCGTTTTTTGCCACATCGTCGAGGCAATCTGTGGAATGCGCTAAGACGAGGCGAAAGGGAGGAGTATCGAGAGAAGAGAGCGAGGACGAAGACGAAGACGAAGACGAGAAAACCTTTTGGTAGGCCAGATCCACATCGTCATGAGCAGTGGCCGGGTCATCAACTCCGATGATCCATAGATTGAGGCTAGAAAAAAAATAAGCATCGTTCAGTAAAGTAGTCCACCCTAAGTGTTGAAATTGCATAAGATATCTCTTGAAAAGGGTGTGAGAAAGGTTTCTGTAATCGTTGTTACCCATGACAACATATTTTCCGTAGGTGGCTGTAAGCCGTCCTAAATAGCTTTCTAGTTTATCTAAATCTGTACGAGTGGAAATGATATCCCCGGTAATTACGAGTAGATCTGGCTTTTGAGCGATCACAATCTCTTCAATGGTCTCAGGCGAAATGCGTAAGGATTCTAGATGCAAATCACTGAGTTGGCAGATCGTCTTTCCCTCTAAAGAGGCGGGTAGATTGGGGTAAAAAAGTTCCCAATGTTCTTCTTTGAGAGCTAAGGTCTCGTGTCTTGCATAGCCAAGAATTCCGACACCCCCAAGAGGTAGGCTAGTGAGTAACCAATGATTTGCAATAAAACCGCCGATACCACGGAAAAAGTTGCGGCGGGATATGTTGTTCGTTAGTGATGGGGGGCGTTTATCAGGCATGGTTGCCTCCTCGATTATTAGGTTGCCCACATGTGGGGAATCAGAACCCTTCCATTTACACTATCATATCATGTTATAAAGTTACATTGAAATGATTTAAATGAAGGAGGGGAGCATGGTGAAGTTCGGTGGGGATGAGCGATACTCTCCAGGTTCTATTCGCAATACGTTGGGTGCTGGACTTAAAGCAAGTGGATTTTTCCAAAAAAATGGACAAATCCAAAACTCTCGAGGAGGGTTTATCGGGGCGAAGCAACCCCCTTTTCAAGGGATACCATATCAGACCCCTCCCCCTGCACAAGGCACAGGTTTTGTTCCTCAACAACAGAGTGGATACAACCAAAATTTAACGTACACTCAAGGACAAGGGTATAATCAGGAGGGATATGATCAAGGTATGGGATTTATTAAAAACCAAGGCTATTATCAAGCGCAAACTCGTCAACTTATTCTTCAAGCTGCACAAGAAGGGATTATCGGTAATGGTGTAGCTACCATCTCACCAGACAATACTTTTCTTTTGATTGCCAATCTCCCAGCACCACAAACGTTCCTTGCACATGGACAAACGGGGATGTACGCGACTTATTTGGTGGATGACAAGGGAAAGACGGGATTTTTAGTTGGAGCCTTAAGGCCCGTTGGGAATGGAGTTTATCGAGCGCATTTTCAAAGCCAAGTTCCTCTTCATCATTACAGTCGGGTCGTAGTCTCCGTGGAAAATCCAGCCCAGCTGGGGCAGGCACCGATGGGTCCGATCATATTGAAAGTCAAAGATCCAATGGGAATGATGACGTTTCTCACTCCGGTGAAGAATACTGCAACGACTGTGTGGGGAAAGGTATCGGGCTTTATCAATAGTAGAAAGAAACCCGCGGTCAGTCCGGAAGCCGCCGCCCCAATAAGTCCAGAAATTCTTCAATCTCTGAATCAGATGGGCGTAGACCCCGGTAACACCGTGCCTCCAACTTCTTTGCCGCCGAACCAGTAACTAGTTAACTACGAAGAGGTTAAGTACAAGGAAGGGTTATGGGTGAATTGCTAAACAGATTAATCATAGAAATAGGTAGGTAATTCAATCGCAAGAATTACCTACCTATTTCTATGGCCGTCGGGGATTTACTGCGATCACGACATCATGCGATCACGGCAACACGGCAGCACAGCGCCTTGCCTCCTCGCAGAGCTACTCATCTCGAACATCGTGTTTGAGTCTTGACCAGCGGTCCCTTCTCGCCATCCATGGCTACAGCCATCACGGCATCTAGCCTTCCATGGCGATGCTCTAATTTCGAACATCCTTGTTCGAGTCTTGGCCAGCGCCTAGAAAAGAAACTGGATCAGTATAATTAGCGCAAGGATTCCTAACGTGCCTATCGTGACAGTAATGCCAAGTGTCGCAAAAGTTACTGGAGCTAAGAGTATATTCGAAAAAAAGGCTATAAAAAAGAACACGGTTAACGCCAAAAAACCCGCTCCAAAGGGTGGGGACCTTAGAAGAGGTACAAGGCGCTTAAACCCATAATCCAAAGGATCCGGTGTCTCAGGTTCCGAACCTCCATGTGGCGGTGGACTCTGCGGTATACCCGTAGGAAAGGCTGGATTACGTGGTCGAGCTAGAAATGGCATTATTGATCCCTCCATTCCCTGTACCATTCGGAGTTCCTACGCCGGCTTGTTCAACTAAGAACTGCGCAATCATTAAACCAAGAGCGATGATAAGGTTGCCAGGTGATCCCGGGACCTCAAATAGTGGGACAGTAAACGAAGTATCCGGGCTTCCGTCAAAGGGAGCAAACGGGGCTGAAACAAATAAAGAGACGCTCAAATTATCGGGAAAAAGCGGTTGGTCCGGACCAACGGGCCCTGAGCCTTGCCCAGGAACAGTCGAAACAGATGAAATAGGTGAGGGCATAGGGACTTGCCCTTTGAGGGCTGATTGAACAAGCTGATTCAGTTGTTCCAAGGTCAGGGTTACAGGGTAAAGAGAGGAGGGCGCGGTGGACGTTGGTGGATGTGCTAAGGATCTTTTAAAGAGAAACGCCATCAGTACGTCCAGACCAACGATAATCATTGAGGCAAAGTGAAGTTTAATCGATGCCAAAGGGAAGATCATCGCACCGACAGGGCTAAAGGTCAGGTCGCGCCGAATAGGACTTGTCACTAAGATGGAAAAAGTGAAAGGAGACGCCGGCATCGGAAGGGCACAAACATATTGATTGATCACGGCGGACCTCCTTTCACAAAATATACCCATCAAAACCAAGTGCGAAGCATTACCCAAACCCCTAAGATCATGACAATTAAGAACGCGATGAACGTCACGGGATGCGTTATATCATTCACGAGGTAAGGTCCTTGATAGCCGTTGACTCGCACTTTGGAATAACACTTCCTTTAACTATTTCTGAGTAAATCCAGGCGGGAGTTTAAGTCCTTTTAACATTTCCGGTGAAATTTGCATCTTCTCGATCTCTCCGCCACCGATTTTGTCAAGAATTTGCTGAGCCATGCCTTTTAATTCTTCCGGTATGGGAAGATCATTGGCGGAGGGCATGCCATGCATTGAGGTCGTAAGAGTTAGATTTACCATGGCCATCATTTTTTCGAATTTCTGTTGCTGAACAAAGTACGCTTTAATCAGGGGATGTTTATTCATAAGACGGATCTTCAGATCGATTAGAGCTAGAGATTCTTTTTCAGGAACGACTTTACTAAGCATTTGAGTGGTTACTAAGCCACGCTCTTTTTCCTGGTACTGGATAAAGGCTTCCTGGCTTAGAGGATCGGCCATAATAGAAGCTTCCGCAGCTTTCAAGCCTATAATTTCAGGGGTTTGAGACAGGGCCTCTCCCAATTCCCGGGCCTTGTCGATGTAACTCATAGGGGCACCTCCTTTTTTCCTTATACAAAATATGCTCTGAGGGGCGTACTGGTGTATGATGCTTCAGGCATGTGAAAATAAGATTGAAGTCGATATGAAGAAGGATTGTGGGGAATGATGTAGAACCTTAATAGTACAAGCTTTATTTTAAAAATGGAGGAGTTATATGCGTACATATCGATTGGAAATTCGCTTGATACAAGCTGCTACTGCGCTTGCTATTATCGTGCTAATCGCTGGTTTTTTTGGATTATGGGGGCAGGGTGAGAAAAAACCTGTAGTGGAGACACCAACCCCAGGATTAAAAACAACTCAGACCTTAAGCAATACAAAGATTGTCGCTTTGGGAGATTCATTTACTTTAGGATATCCGCTGGACGCGGCACATTCCTGGACTAAGCGGATGGCGGACATTTTGGAGGTTTCCGTGGTTAATAAGGGGACAATACGGCAGACCGCGAAAGACCTTCTTAACCGCTTCGATGCGGATGTGGTGGCAGAGAAACCGGGTCGAGTCATTATCTTCGCAGGGATCGGAGATGCCATTCAGGAAGTGCCTCTCGAAGAGGTCAAAACAAATATTATTGCCATGGTGGGAAAGGCAAAAGCCAATCATATTATTCCAATCCTAGCATTACCGATCGGCTACCCTGGAGTCCAACAAAGCATTAAAGATACACGAGAGTGGGAGATCGAATACGCCAAGACTGAAAAGATTTTGATTTTGGATTTTTCTACGGTGTTGTTTGATTCCAATGGGAAATACATAAGCGGTTTATCAGCCGATGGGAAGTATCCAACTGCCAAAGGGTACGTAACGATGGGGGATTATGCTGCACAAGTGCTCAAGTAGGGAGGGACCACGAGACACGTCCTCGGAGGTCCGCGATCACACGTCCTCGGCCATTTCATCGTGCCCAACTAGGGAGGGTCTGCGAGACACGTCCTCAGCCATGCGTTCGTCTACCAAACTAGGGCTTTAAGCCTTCGATGTAAGAGGTTGGGCGAAACACATGTGTTTCGTGGCAGATGTGACATCCTTGTCACAGTGCCGGCGGGAAACATCCTTGTTTCCCGCCCTGCCGATGATAGGGCTTAAAGCCGAGTTTGGCTACGACTCACGCATAGGCGTCGGAGCGTGTGATCGCCGCCCCTCTGGCTAGAGTGATGAGGAATAGGAATAGATATGAATAAGAGGCTATGGCGTTTCTGAGTTTTATGACTCAGAGGCGCCTTCTTTTGCGCTATTTGTTCTTCGACCCCAGCTAGGGACGCAGTGTGACACGAGCGCGACGTCTTTACGTAAGCAGAATAGCAAACTTCCGTGTAAGCGACCCCAGATACGGGGCTGAGCACAGGACGTGCGAAGCCAGCAACTGAGCCAAGGATGGCGAATTTGCTGGGAA
>CAKMJS010000135.1 GCA_927405585.1 uncultured Desulfosporosinus sp. | reverse complement strand
TTGGTTGAGAAAAGTTGGTTTGAAGAAGTGTCGTGTTAGTAGGGGTAGTTATTGAGGGATTTTTGACTCCTGTCGTACGTAAATCACTTAAAACAAAGGAACACTCTACAAGTAAGTTTTGCATGATGGCTTTATTGGTATTCCAAGGTAAATCAATAAGTTCTGATTGAGTCATCCCCGAAGGAGAAATTGATAAAATGACATACGATCCGTCTTGTGTCAAAAAAGGTTTTTCTGAACATCCGCTAAGAAACAGACTTAATAAAATAATCGCAAGACCGAGAATGAGGGGCGTAAGCTTGCGTTTGAACAATGGTATCCCTCTTCCTACTAAAAAATTCATTCTTTTAACAATCCACGATAGGTTATTCGCTATTCAAGTCTAAAATCCTGCTTTACGTTGATTCCTTTCGTGATAATAGTGTACAATATCTACAAGAAAGGGGTCAATATTTTGGGCAAAGACATCGTGGTTTTTGATGTAGCAACAACGGGCTTAGAGGTTTTGCAGGATGAAATTATTGAATTTGCTGCACTCAGAATCCGTGATGGAGAGATTCAAGGATCAAGTCACTTTCTTGTTCTGCCTGAGCAAGAAATAACTACTAAAGTTTTAAGGCTAACCGGGCTACAGTTGGAAGAACTGGAGGGCGCTTCTCAACTATATGAGCATAGCCACGAGATTAAGGAATTCTTTGAGAATGCTGTTCTTGTAGGACATAATGTAACCTTTCTCCTCTCTAGCTTAGAAAAGAAATTAAACGTACATTTTCATCAACCCCATTGGGATACACTCGAATTAGCAAGAATTTTTTTTCCAACCGTCCATGATTATCAATTAGCCCATTTAACAGAAAAACTTTCATTGACCGTGGACGAAGGATATTGGGGTCATCGATCCGAAATTAACGCTTGGTTAACCTGGAGACTTTATGAGGCTTGTAGAATAAAAAGTCTTGAATTTGACCTTAGTTTCTTTGATCAAACTAAAAGTCTTCTGGAGGGGTGGACTGGAAGAGGTTTTTTTGAGCAATCACATAAAGAAATTACTCGTTGCTTTCCTGATCGGCAGATTAGAACAGATTTATTTCTAGCTCCCATTCCTGAGGGTTTATTATTCAGTGAACAAAATCGGGAGCCTATCATTCCAGAATCAATTGATTGGATTGTCGATAGTTTTTCGGCGGGGGGAATCTTAGAACAAAATCTAATGGGCTATGAGAGCAGACCGGGACAGGTGAAAATGGCAAAATTAATTGCAGAAGGGCTTTTCTCCTCTCAACATGTCGTGGTAGAGGCTGGAACCGGGACGGGGAAGTCGTTTGCTTATCTAATCCCATGTTTATGGTCGGCAAAAAAGACTGGGAAAAAGGTCGTAGTAGCCACACATACCATTCCACTTCAGGAACAACTACAAAAAAATGACATCCCAATACTGGAAAGTATCTTACCATTTACCTTTAGAACTTCCGTATTGAAAGGCAAAGGTAACTATTGTTGTATAAAAAGATGGCAGGGATGCCTGGCTAATCCCCGAGAAATCCCTAATCAAGAACAAAGGCTCGCCGTATTAAGTATCCTTGTTTGGAGTAGAGAAACCCTAACAGGAGACTTACAAGAACTCTCGAAGGTACCTGGGCTCTTACAAATTTGGCCTCGGATAAGTGCAGATAATGAAACCTGTATTCCCGGAAAATGTTCAAAAGCCGGTCTTTGTTTTTTGCTCAGAGCTCGAAAGAAAGCAGAAGAGGCTGATCTTTTGATTGTAAATCACTCGCTTTTATTCTCCGATCTTAAGACAGACTATAATGTGTTGCCTAAATATCATCAATTAGTGATTGATGAAGCGCATCAGATTTACCAAACGGCACTACAACATCTCGGCTCAGATATGAGTCTGGAAAACGTTACTCGGATCACTGATAATATTTATAAACCATCAGGACAGAACTTTTACGGATTGCTGAAACAACGGTTGGGGCCACTTGCACAACAGGTACCTTCCGTAGCTTGGGAACTATTTGAAAAAAGACTGGATAATATTCCCGAACACTGCTCCTTGGTGCAAGAACAGGCAAAAGAGCTTTTCCAGTTATTGACGCTGGTATTAGGTGCAGAGCGCACGTTTAGATTTGTCCCATCCCATACTGATCAAACCTGGTGGAAAGCGTTAAATATTCAAATTGAGAACCAATTGGGACGTATCAAAGACTTAATTGCTGTCTTCGAAAGCTTGACAAGTTGTCTAATTGGGGAAGATGCCGATGAGATCGAAGAGCTGAAATACGTTATAGTAGGTCATCATAGAGAGCTGCAAGCACTAGTTGACACGCTGCTATTAGCACTAGAGGTCAATAACCCCAAACAAGTAACTTGGCTTGAACAAAATTCGAGACTTTATTTAAAGACTTCTCCAATAGAAGTTAGTAATATTTTAAAGGAAAAAATATTTTCTCATTTCGATTCGGTAATTTTAACTTCGGCCACATTGAGCATTTCTAATTCGTTCGAGCATTTTCTCCGAGATATTGGACTACCCAAATCGACTAAAACTGCTCAGGTAGATTCTCCTTTTGATTATGAACAACAGATGAAATTTTTTGTGGTGGAGAAGGGCATGAACCTCTATGATTCTGATGCAGAGAAAGCCAAAAATCTCTCTGAGTTCATTGCTGAAGTTGCTGAGCGCATGGGTGGTCACACTTTAGTACTATTTACTGCTCATAAATTACTTCGTGAAACCTATGCTGCTTTGACTCCAAAATTGTCGAGGATCGGTATTCAGACCTTAGCACAAGGATTTCACGGAGAACGAAGCACAATTCTAGAAGCTTTTAAGAGAAATCCTAGGAGTGTCCTTTTAGGAGCGAATAGCTTCTGGGAGGGAATTGATTTACCGGGTGATACCTTATCTTGTGTTATCTTGATAAAACTACCTTTTTGGCCCCCGTCATTACCATTAATTGAGGCTCGCTCTGAATTTCTCAAGTCGTTAGGACGTGATCCCTTTCAAGAACTTTTGCTACCAGAAGCCGTTATCCGTTTTAAGCAAGGGTTTGGACGATTGATTCGTACCAAGGGAGATCGCGGAGTTGTCATTTTACTGGATGACCGAGTGATTGGAAAATATTATGGGAGGTTTTTTTTAAATTCCTTACCAATACGGACTCATATTCGAGGGGAGAATTCCGTAATCCTTCGCAAGATTGAAGAGTGGAAGGCTATGCAATAAGACTAAGAGCTTTTCTAATCGCCATAAAAATGATAAACTATAAAGTGAACTCGTTGGGGGGTACTACCTCACTTGTAGAAGTGGGATTCTCGCGAATGGAGCAAGAGGGGGAGGTCTATTTTTCGGTGAAACAATATCCCATTTCTCGTGATGCTTGGTTTTACTTGGCAATTTTGGCTTTCCTAATGGTTTTAGCCTATTGGATTAGGCCATGGCTGGTAATTATTCCTGGTATCTTGTTCATATTTATTTCCTTTTTCTTTCGAAACCCTGAACGAGATATTCCAACGGACAAATTAACGTTAGTTTCCCCGGCAGACGGTGTAGTAATGGATGTTGAAAGAGTCTTTGAAGACCAGTTTCTCAATGGAGAAAGCATACGTGTTCGTATCTTTTTAAGCATATTTAACGTTCATATCAATCGCTGTCCAATGGCAGGAGAGGTTGTCTTTTGTTTCTACCGACCGGGAAAAATGATCCCTGCCTTTAAAAGTCATGCGTCTGAGCTAAACGAGAAAAACTATGTGGGGATTCAAAATGAACACTTGCAAGTTTTGGTTACTCAAGTAACTGGTTTTATTGCTCGTCGGATCGTGTGTTGGGTTAATAAGGGAGACAGAGTAGTTAAAGGAGAACGGTATGGTCTTATTAAGTTTGGTTCTTGTACAGAGATTTTTGTACCAACAAATGTTGAAATAATGATTAGTCCTGGAGACAGGGTGCGTGGCGGAGTAAGTGTAATAGGGAGAGTGAATGTCGAATGAAGGGTAATCCGATTACTGCTAGTATGATCCCGAGCATCTTCACCTTGGCTAATTTGCTTTGTGGTTTTCTGGCCTTAGTCTTAGTTATTCAAGGGGCCTATACAATAGCAGCAGGGTTGATTTTGGTTTCTGTTCTTATGGACAGTTTAGACGGTAAGGTGGCACGTCGTCTTTCTGTCAGCTCGGATTTTGGAAAAGAACTCGATTCTTTGAGTGACTTAGTATCTTTTGGTGTAGCACCCGCAATACTTACTTATCAGGCAATCTTGCACCCGCTACAACCGGAGTATGTTAGGTATATGGGATTAGGTATCGCTGCAATTTTTGCTTTATGTGGAGCAGTTCGTTTAGCGCGTTTTAATATGCTCAATATCACAACTCATTTTGTAGGGGTGCCCATAACCTTTGCTGGTGGCATAATAGCTTTATTAATGTTCTTTCGCACTATGCTACCTTGGTATATTTATCCTGTAAGTATGGCTTTTTTAGCTTTTTTGATGGTGTCTACGTTTAAGGTGCCTAAATTGGGGAAGTAGAGGGACTTGAGTCACACAGCGCTCGGTACCTACGACGCAGAGCAAACTAACCGTGTAAGCTCTTAAATGGGGAGCGGGGTTCCCAGCAAATTCGCCATCCTTGGCTCAGTTGCTGGCTTCGCACGTCCTGTGCTCAGCCCCGTATCTGGGGTCGCTTACACGGAAGTTTGCTATTCTGCTTACGTAAAGACGTCGCGCTCGTGTCACACTGCGTCCCTAG
>CAKMJS010000134.1 GCA_927405585.1 uncultured Desulfosporosinus sp. | reverse complement strand
ACCCCAGCCAGAGGGTGCGCGATCACATGCTCCGACGCCTTTGAGGTCGTCGTAGCCAAACTCGGCTTTAAGCCGCTTTCCTAAAGCAGTGCGGGAAACAAGGACGTTTCCCGCCGGCACTGCGACAGGGATGTCGCATCTGCCGGGAACCCTGCCCTCTTGCATTGAAGGATTAAAGCCCTAGTTTGGCACGATGAACGCATGGCCGAGGAGGTGTGACGCGGACCCACTTAATGGATGCCAACCTTCTCCGGCGGAAAACACCTCCGCACTTCCTGAAAAAGCAATTCATACTTTTCAGGGTTCTGCAGTGCTTTCTGAGCCATCTGGTAGGCTTTCTCGACAAGATGACCGTCTTGCGATAGATCCGCAAGCCTCAATTCTGCTAAACCGTGTTGTCGAGTCCCCAATAGTTCCCCCGTTCCGCGCAAACGCATATCTTCTTCGGCAATCTTAAACCCATCCTCCGTTTGACAGAGAATATCTAAACGACGACTATTATTTTCTGACAATAAAAAACAGTAAGATTGATCACTTCCTCGGCCTACTCGTCCTCTAAGTTGATGCAACTGAGCAAGACCGAAGCGCTCAGCTGATTCAATGACCATGACGGAGGCATTCGGGACATTGACTCCTACTTCAACTACAGTCGTTGCCACCAAAATATCGATCTCACCATCATGAAACGATGTCATGATGGATTCTTTTTCTGTTCCTTTCATTCTACCGTGCAGGAGGGCTATGCAACGGTTCGGGAACCTAGCTTGTAGGTCTGTGGCACGCTGTGTTGCCGAGATGAGGTCAAGCGTTTCCGATTCTTCTACCAACGGACAAACGACATAAATTTGTCTGCCAAGATTGATTTGCTCCTCCAGGAATTTTTCCATTTTAGGACGAGTACGCTCCGACAATTTACGGGTTATAATGGGCTTTCGCCCAACTGGCATCTCGTCAAGCACCGATAACTGCAAATCACCGTAGAGTGTCAAAGCTAACGTCCGTGGAATGGGCGTCGCGGTAAGCACTAATACGTGAGGACTTTCCCCTTTGTGTTGAAGAAGCGAACGCTGCCGTACACCAAAGCGATGCTGTTCATCGGTAACTGCTAGGCCTAATGCATCAAATACCACGGTTTCTTGTATTAAGGCATGTGTCCCTACCACGACTTGTGCCTCACCATTTGCAATCTTGGCTAATGTTTCCTCCCGCACACTTTTGCTCTGACTTCCCAGTAAACATGCGACCGAAACACCCAGAGGAGTGAACACTTTCTCAAGCGATTGGAAATGCTGAACTGCTAATATTTCTGTCGGAGCCATCATGGCCCCTTGATACCCTGATCCTACCGCGCGAAGCAGCGCTGCCATAGCTACCGCCGTTTTGCCGGAACCGACATCCCCTTGGACCAAGCGTGCCATTCCTTGTGGCTTAGCCAGATCTTGAAATATCTCTCGAATCACTCTTTGCTGAGCTTTAGTCAACTGAAAAGGCAACAACTCGTAAAACTTTTGGATTAGTTCCTCTCCCCCCGATAATGGAGGACTTCCAAGCCGTTCCATGCCCTGCCGCAGTCCTGAAACCGCTAATTGCAAGAAAAGAATCTCTTCCCAAACCAGACGCTCCCTCGCTTGGGCCAATCGTGGATAAGACTCAGGAAAATGAATTTCTCGATGAGCAAGGGAGCGATCCATCCATCCCTTTAGATCTTCTTGGGGTAATACCTCTTGAAAGCCTACGCCGACTTGATCTAAGACATTAAGAATCAAACTACGTATAACTTTGGAGGATAAGCGTGCCGTTTCAGAATAAACTGGTAGAATCGTTTGGGAACCCTGGTCTGAGACATTTTCTGGATCACTCAGATTAACCTTTTCTATATCAGTTGCTAGTATTTCTGGTACCTGTTGTTTCCAGCGTACCTTTCCAGTGACCACTACTGGTGTTCCTACGGGATATTGTTTGAAGATATGAATTTGGTTAAACCATGTCGCCTGAAATAAACGACCTTGTTGTTCAATGCTCAACTTAATCACTTTCAGCTTGCCATTCGTGATAGTTCCTGCTACAACTTTCCCTGCAAGCGTTGCCATTTCGCCCTCTTGCAACTCTGCGATCACTTGTTTGTGACGATCTTCATACCGGCGAGGGTAATATTGCAACAAATCTAGCACATTATGGATTCCCAGCTTTTCAAGTTGCTTCGCTCTTTCTGGACCTACCCCTTTTAAGTACTGTAGAGACTTTGCTTGCCAAGAAATCAAGTTTGATCCCTTAATAGCCCTTTCTAGAGGGACTTTTTGACTCTTTATTCCCTGTCCAAGATCGGCCTTATGTAATTCTCTGGTTTCCTGGCTTCCGCTGTTTTCGTCGTATGTAAGAGTATTCTTAGCGTCTTGTTTATTTAAGCTTTGTACTTCCTTGATGTCCAATATATCATTCCTAGGTACTTCTCGTTTCTCAACAATATCTAATAACTCATTATGAGTCTCTTGCGCTTCTAGAACTTCCAGCAAAAATCGCCGGAGTTCCGAAAAGGCCTCTCGTCGTCGTAGGGGGCTCCAGTTTGGATATTGCCTAGCCAGCTGTCTTAGCAAATCCATGTCGCAACCGGGAAATAGCTGTTCAAGTCGAGGGAGGATCCCCCGCAAGAAAACGTTAAATCCTCCCAACACTCCAGTATTCGTGAATCCCTGTTTTTCTTCAGCCAAAAGTGCTCGTTGTAAATTATTCAAAACGATTTGTTTCTGAGTCCCTTTCATAGAAAATCAGCCTGAATTCGTCGTCCCGTCGGGGTCATAGCAAGTCCACCTTGCGCAGTTTCCTTCAAAGCACAAGGCATTTGTTTACCAATCTCACCCATTGCATCAATAACCTCATCAATCGGAATCGCACTCTTCACGCCCGAAAGTACCATTTCAGCTGCAGTCATGGCGATCATAGCTCCCATTGCATTTCGTTTTACGCAGGGAACCTCCACGAACCCACCCACGGGGTCGCAGACTAAACCCAGCATCGATTTCATGGCGATTGCCGCGGCGTCTGCAGTCTGCCGCGGCGAACCTCCTGCTAATTCTACTGCCGCAGCTGCAGCCATAGCCGCTGCAGACCCTATTTCGGCCTGACATCCGCCCTCTGCGCCTGAAACATTCGCTCGTTCCGCAATGATCATCCCTAATCCAGCTGCGGTAAAAAGCGCGAGTAAGAGTTCCTGTTCCGTGACTTGGAGGGTCTCTTCAACCGTTAATAGGACAGCAGGAATCACCCCGCAGGATCCCGCCGTCGGTGCCGCAACGATTTTCCCCATACAAGCATTCACTTCGGCCACAGCAAGAGCTTTGGCGACTACACCGCTTAAATGGTCTCCAATCAAGCTTTCTCCCTTTTTCCGCCTGGCCTCTACTTTGGCTGCATCTCCCCCTACCAAACCAGATAAGGAACGACGTTCACTCGACAGACCGACAGCAACAGATTCTCGCATCACAATTAAATTTTTACGCATGCGTTGAAAAAGCTCTTCCTCTGTTTGTTGCAAATTGTCCATCTCGTTTTGATAGACGACTTCGCTGATTTTTAACCCTTTAGATTCAGCCTCAATAACCCATTCTTTGTAGGCACGCATGGTTCTTCACTCCTATTCCAACGGTTCAATAGCCAATGCCTGATAGATCTTCGGTAGTCTCCGCAATAAAACCAGGACAGCTTCATCAATTTTCTCATCGGTTTCCAAAACCATTAAGGCATGCGCTCCCCTCTTTTCCCGGGAAACCAGCATCCGGGCAATATTGGTCTGGGCAGTTGCTAAGAGGAGTGCCACTTGGGCCACAAGTCCTGGGAGGTCCTGGTGCAGAATAACTAATGTGGGATAGTCTCCCCGAATTTCCACCTGAAAATCATTGATCTCTCGAATGATAATCGTCCCACCTCCGATAGACGACCCCACAACCCGAACCTGACCTCCAGTCTTTCCCAGCAGTTCGAACATAACAGTGTTTGGATGGACATCTCCGAGGTCTGCAGTCTTATAACTAAAGGTCAGACCACGTTCCTCAGCTATCGTAATAGCTTCCGGAATTCGTTCATCATCCGGGGCCATCCCTAACAGTCCAGCGATCAACGCTAAGTTCGTCCCATGTCCCTTTCCTGTTTTTGCAAATGAGCCATGTAAACTAATCGTGGCTTCTATAGGTTCTTCGCCTAAAATCTTTCTGGCCATCGCACCCAGACGTACGGCGCCTGCCGTGTGGGAACTTGACGGTCCCACCATAATCGGTCCAAGAAGATCAAATACATTACTCCTACTCACATTATAACCTCCTTTGTATCAAAACCTGTAAGGGCAATTCATGAATTGCCCCTATTAAGTGGAAAAAACCCTCCGGAAAAAATCCGGAGGGTAACCTATTCCACACCAAAAATATAATAGTAGAGCGGTTGCCTACCGGGATGAACCTCTACTTCGACATTCGGGTTTTCTTCCTTAAGCCAATTCTCGAGACGTTCAACCTCTTCTTGTGCTGTTTCTTCTCCATAGAATATGGTAACCAAATCATGCGTTTTCCAATCCATCTTTTCCAAGGTTGCCTTTGCTACTTCAAGTAAGGTTTGACCCGAAGTGACGATCGTATCTTCTACAAGCCCTAGAATATCTCCAGCTGTGATAGTTAATGACCCGAACTGGGAATCACGAACTGCGTAGGTGACTTCACCTGAAACGACATTACCTAGCGCTCGTTCCATATTTTGAACATTAGATTCTACTTCCCCTTCTGGATTGAAATTAAGAAGAGCGGAAATTCCTTGCGGAATCGATTTACTAGAAATCACATAAACTCCACGATCTTGTACAATATCCTTAACTTGACGAGCAGCCATTATGATATTCCCATTATTCGGTAGAATGTAAATGTGGTGTGCCGAAATCTTCCGCACAGCCTCAGCAAGATCTTCTGTGCTCGGATTCATTGTCTGTCCACCAAACACAACTTCATCGGCGCCCAAACTTTTATAGACATCCGCGATACCTTGTCCCATCACTACAGCAACTAACCCAAACTCTTTCATAGGTTGAGTTTCGCTTAGATTGTTAGTTTCCTCGTACACTTCATCGGCTGGATCGGCTTTCATTGCGTGGGCCATGCTTTCATTTTGCTCAAGCATATTATGTACTTGAACTTGGTGGAGTGAGCCCCACTGTATGGCATAATCTAAAATTTTCCCTGGATTTTTGACATGTACATGAATCTTCACCACTTCAGGTGTTCCAACTACCAGTAAGCTATCTCCACGATCCTTCAAATCATGCTGTATCCGTTCAATCCGCAAATCGGTCCCCTTGATCAGAAACTCTGTGCAATAGGGATAGTCGAGATCTTCTATCTGCATAAATTCTCGTTGTATTTCTTGAGTATCTCGGACACCGGGTGTTGTCTTTTTCCCCGCTTCGAATGGGATATCTGAGGTGACTGTTTCCCCTGATAATACAGCAATCCATCCGCCTAAAATGATGAGGAACCCTTGTCCTCCAGCATCAACGACCCCCGCCTGTTTTAACACTGGCAGCATATCTGGTGTTTTTGCTAAGCACTTCATACCCTTTAGATGAGCTTCTTGAAGGGTCTCGAGAAGTGATCCGCCCCCCTTAGCCATGGTTAGCGCGGCCTTCGCTGTTTCCTTCGATACAGTCAAGATCGTGCCCTCGACTGGTTTCATAACCGCTTTATAGGCAGTATCCACCCCTGCTTGCAAAGCTAAAGCTACTTGCAGGGGGTTGGCGGTTGGCAACCCTTCCAATCCTTTGGCAATTCCGCGTAAAAGCTGAGAGAGAATGACCCCGGAATTTCCGCGGGCACCCATTAAGGACCCCATCGAAGCCGCTGCAGCAACATCACTGATAGCCAAGCTGGTTACTTTTTCGGAATCCCTCGCTGCAGATTGAATTGTCAAAAACATGTTCGTGCCTGTATCACCATCTGGCACAGGAAAAACGTTCAAGGCATCCACATCGTGCTTCTTAAGTTCTAAAGCGTTCGCCCCTGCAACCATCATTTGTTTCCAAAGCGGTCCGTTGATTACATTTAATATATTGGTAGTTGGTCTCAAAACCGTATCCCCCTACTCTTTCGCACTACTCTAAGACGCGAACCCCTTGGACGTTCACATTTACTTGGGACACGTATAATCCCGTGAGCTTCTCAGTTGTATAACGGACGCGTTCCATAACGCTGGCTGCCACTTCAGAAATCTTAACACCATAGCCAACTATGATATAGAGGTCGATAACCACTTCATTATCCTTCATCGAAACTACCACGCCACGAGCTAAATTTTCACGTCTTAGTAAATCTGCAAATCCGTCAGTAATTTTTCGTGAGGCCATGCCCACCAAGCCGTAACACTCCACAGCGGTAGCACCTGCTATCGTGGATATTACTTCTTCAGAAATATCAATTTTCCCTAAACTATTAATAATCTCTTTTCCCATAAACAGGACCCTCCTCTTCCGGCATCGTCCACGTTGCCCTTATTCTACCAAGGAAATCGAAAATGTTCAAAGAAAATTTAATTATTCTGCCCAATAAAACGGTTCATCCAGTTTTGTAGAAATAATTCTCAAGAAACCTTGCCAACCCGTAAGTCTTTTGATAATATATATAAGTGTCATTTCGGTTGCAAAGGAGGTTTAAGAGCATGGCTAAGGTTTGTGCAGTATGCGCCAAAGGAGTAACCACTGGATTTCAAGTCAGCCACTCTCATATACGGACAAAGCGAACTTGGAAACCAAATTTGCAAAGCGTTCGTGCAATTGTGAACGGTTCTCCCACTCGACTCAAAGTTTGCACCCGATGCTTACGTTCAGGAAAAGTTCAGCGCGCTAGCTAATTGAATCAAAAGTCCGATATTGTATCGGGCTTTTTTTCATTTTATCGTAAGATTCCTACCCCTTCAATTGAGAGTTAACCCCGTACACAATGTTCGACTTTTGTTGAACGTGCTCACTCTCCGACCTCCTCATAAATCTGTTGAAGTTCTTCCAGAGTAAATGGATAGTGTTCGTTGCAAAAATGGCAAACCATCTCGGCTTTTCCATCCGAGATTAGGTTTGTTATTTCTTTTTTTCCTATAGAAACTAAAGTATCACTTAGGCGTTCTTTGGAACATGAACAAGAAAAACCTACCGCACGACGCTCCAAGACCTGATAAGGAAGTTGTCCCATGAGTCGGTCCAGCATTTCGTCTATAGATTGACTCTGTGCTACCAGTTCGCTTATTCCCGTGTCTAAGCACCCAAGTTGACTTTCAATGGCTTGAATGTCCCCTTCTGTCGCTCCAGGCAAGGGTTGAATTAAAAGCCCCCCTGCTCCAGCTACATGATAATCTTTTGCTATCAGCACCCCAAGCAACATCGCTGACGGAATCTGTTCCGAGGTCAACAAATACTGCACAAGGTCTTCTGCAATCTCGCCACTAACCATCGGAACCATACCCGTATAAACTTCACCATTCTGTAAGCTCCGACTAACTGCCAACTCACCAATTCCGACCGCCGAGCCTACGTCAAGTTTTCCCGAGTCCTTTAACGGCAGATCCACCAACGGCTCCTGAACATAGCCACGTACTTTTCCTTGCGCATCTCCCACAGCAACAACTCCCTTTAACGGGCCGTTTCCCAATAAACGCAAAGTGATACTCTCGTCCCCTTTAAGTGAACTAGCCAAAATAAGTGTCCCTGTCATTAATCTACCCAGCGCTGCCGTAGCAACCGGTGACATCCCATGCCGCCTACGCGCCTCTTCCACCGTATCCGTCGTCCTAACGGCGACCCACCGAGCCTTACCCTCAAGCATCGTACCAATCAATAGTTCATCATGTTGCATCTATCGTCTTCCTTTTCTACACTTTTATCCTCAAAACCACGAGCACCCATCCTGAGTGCACCTGAATCACAACTTCCTCGCCCAGAAACACATTGCTTATACCGCGCGGAGAATCCTGCAATAACTCTCCCTGATGAAGCGGGTAATACAGCCCATCTGTTGTTACTACCGCCTTCTCAGATAACGCGATCAAGGAGAGTTCCTGCCCAATTGACCCCCTAATAACTTCTTGCCTTTGAAGGATCCAGCTCTCATGATAGGGATCGACTAAACGAATCCGGTATCCTTTTTTGGCGTAAGAGAGCATCAGGGCTATATTACCCATAAAATGATCGATTCGTTTTCCGGTCCCCCCATATAACCAAATATCCCGTTCCCTAACAAGACAGGCCTGCTCCTCAGCACAAATTAGCGCCAATTCTAGATCCGTCTCATCCTTTTCGCAGGGAAATCGCTCTATGACGCAGCCCGCATTTTCGCATTGGTTTAAAACCTCTGGTGTAATCGAATCCAAATCTCCGATTATAAGATTGGGTATACGCCCAGTAAGGGCGGCATAGTTCGCGCCCCCATCTGCACATATTAAAAAATCAACGGCTTTTAAGACCTGTTTTCCCCATTCTAAATCCCAAGCGCCATTTGCTAAAACTGCAATTCTCATTACTTGCTCATCATCGACTGCGCGGCTTGACGAAGTTTTTCCACGGCTTGTTTGGGATCCGGTTGTGCAAAAACAGCAGCCCCTGCCACCAAAATATGTGCTCCAGCTTTTACCGCTACCGGTGCCGTTTCTAAATTAATTCCTCCATCGACTTCGATCTGACAAGAGGACCCGGTTTGTTCAAGATGGCGATGCAGAACCTGGATTTTTGGGATAACGTTAGCAATGAATTTTTGTCCCCCAAATCCAGGGTTGACCGTCATTAATAGCACCATATCTAAGTCTTGTAAAATATACTTAATACCATCTAATGGTGTCGCAGGATTGAGTGAGACTCCAGCCGTCATACCATGTTCTTTGATCTGTTGAATCACACGATGTAGGTGGCTTGCGGCCTCTAAGTGCACAGTGATGTGATCGGCTCCAGCCGCAGCAAAATCCGCAATAAAAACCTCAGGCTTTTCTACCATAAGGTGAACATCAAAGCGCATACTGGAATGAGCCCTTAGTGATTTAACCAGCGCCGGCCCAAAGGTGAGATTCGGGACGAAGTGCCCATCCATCACATCTATATGTAAGACCTCCGCGCCAGCATCCTCTACCAAACGCACTTGTTCTCCTAACCGAGAGAAGTCGGCGGATAATATGGAAGGTGCAATTTGAATCATATTAATATCTCCTCTCTGCTTCAATCACTTCTTGCAAAAATATTAAGTAGTGTTCATATCGGGAAGAAGAAATCTCTCCTCTTTCTAAGGCTTCTTTAATTGCACAATTCGGTTCTTTATCATGAATACAACTGCTAAAACGACACTGGCTACGACGCTGGGCGAATTCTGGAAAGCACTCAGCTAGCTCAGCTCGACTCAAATTCGGTAAAAAGAGAGAAGAAAATCCCGGTGTATCCGCGACAAGTCCCCCGGCGCAGACCATCAGTTCGACATGACGCGTGGTATGACGACCGCGCTTAGACTTGATACTCAATTCTCCTGTCTTTAGTTTCTTTCCGGGAGATAAGGCATTGAAGAGACTTGATTTCCCCGCACCAGAGGGTCCGGCAAGCACACTGATTTTTTCCTTTAACCGAGCACCAACCTGTTCAATCCCTTCACCTGTTTCATTGGAAACTTCAAACACAGTGTATCCTATTTTGCGGTAAACATCCGTTACTGAAGGTTCCTCAGAGATTTCTGTTAAGGTGTCTTCTCTGAATTTATCTAATTTAGTAAATACTAAGATCGGTTCAATATCCGCGTCCGTCACCTGAATCAACAACCGATCCATTAGGTTAAGATCCGGCTTAGGGGAAGTCAGCGCAAAGACCAAAATGGCCTGATCCACGTTGGCGATGGTCGGACGAATCAATGCGTTTCGCCGTGGTTCAACCGCCTCAATCGTCGCCTTTTCCTCCTCATCCGGTAAAATTCTAACCCGATCTCCCGGCAAAAAGTCTTGATCTTTAACACGAAAACGACCGCGTAGGGAACATTCCCATACTCGGTCTTCCGCATAGACATAGTAAAATCCCCCGTACCCCTTAAGTAAGACTCCTTCGATCATATATGCTCCTTGCTGAATTATTTATTAAATAAAGGTCTAATTCAACGATTTACCTTTAACTTGATTTTTAGCACTTTTTAACACAACTCCATTGACCTGGGCAAGACCAACCTTGGGATCAATTCCTTGGGCTATTGGCCCAGGACCAATCGAAACAGCCATCGTAATCTCAGTTCCCTGCATCACGGATTCTCCTGGCTTAGGCGTTGTACCGATTACTACATCCTCCGGCGAAGTGGTCGAATTCTGGGGTTCTATCAGCACAATCAGATTATTCTTCTCAAGTAAAGCTTTTGCTTCTGTGGATGTCTGTCCGATCACATTTGGCATATAAATCGGCACATTCAGGGGTCCATCACTGATTGTTAATTGAATTAATCCGCTTTTCGCCCAAGTTACATTTGGAGCAGGATTCTGTGCAATCACAGACCCTTTAGGAACAGTCGCACTTGGCTTGATGTCAAAGGTAATTTCTCCCGAAAATCCGGCATTATAGATCAGATTCTCAGCATTTCCCTTCGACAGCTGGCCGGTCGTTACATCCGGAAATTTAGCCGTCTCCACACCCTTGCTGACTACAATTTTAACTGTCCTGTTCACTTTTACGGCTGAGTCTGCTTCTGGTTCCTGAGAAATGATCAGGTCTTTCTCGATGGTATCACTGAACTCTGTCAGAGGATCCGGGTCAAGACTTAGTTTGGCCTCTTTCATATAGGTCCCTGCCACAGGCACCGTTTTTCCAATAACATCTGGAACCTTCGTTGTTTCTACGGCTAAAAAGTTCTTTAAGGCCAACCCTCCTAAGGAGAGTAAGAGGATGAGTAGTACAACTCCCCCCACCATCCACAGCTGGCGCTTTTTGTTTTCCAGTTTTTTTGGCGATGCTTGCCCCCCAATCGAAGAGTCTCTTGTCGGGATTGGCGCAAGAATCTTGCCCATCCCTTTGTGAGTCTGAGTGGCTTCTGAGTCATCCGCAAAAGGGATTACCCCCCTTGAGATAGGTCTACCGGCCAGAATATGGTCCAGATCGGCTAATAGATCTTTTGCAGATAAGTATCGTTTTTCGGGCGACTTAGCAATTGCTCGCATGATAACAGTTTCGAATTCCTTTTCGATTCGAGGATTAATTTTACTAGGTAAGACGGGCTGTTCTTGGAGGTGTTTTAGCGCAATCGTAATCGGAGTTTCTCCGTCGTACGGAACTTTACCCGTAATCAATTCATAAAGAACAATCCCTAAGGAGTAGATGTCCGATTGCTCATTACTTTGAAGTCCTTTTGCTTGTTCAGGCGACAAGTAATGTACCGAACCAACAATATCTCCTGTGTGGGTCACAGTTGCCGAAGATACGGCCCTCGCAATGCCGAAGTCTGTGACCTTAGCATGTCCATCCGCTGTTACAAGGATGTTATGTGGCTTAATATCGCGATGGATAATATGGTGATCATGGGCATTTTGGATGGCCAGCGTGACTTGTCGAGCAAGGTTAACGGATTGTTCTGTGGACAGTGGAGCATACTCTCGGATTATTTCTTTGAGATTTCGGCCTTCCACATATTCCATAACAATATATTCAGTATCTCCTTCTTTACCCACGTCATAAACTGACACGATGTTCGGATGGGACAAACTCGCTACCGATTGGGCCTCCCTTCGAAAACGTCGAATAAAGTCTTCGTCTGAGACAAACTGCTCCCGAAGCACCTTTATTGTTACTACCCGGTTCAATAGAACGTCCTTGGCCTTATAGACAATTGCCATACCGCCGGAACCTATTCGCTCCAGAACCTCATATCGTCCTCCGAAGATTTTACTCATTATTTGACACCTTCTTTCTGGCTCAATGCTGCTTGCAGGATTTGTCGGGCAATTGGAGCAGCCGCGCCGCCTCCTGTTCCGCCGTGTTCCACAATAACGGCAATCGCAATCCGCGGAGCTTCAGCTGGCGCAAACGCAATATACCAGCCATGCGTTGGGACATTTCCCCCTGGTTCCGCCGAACCAGTTTTGGCCGCTACTTGAACATTTGGTATCGCCCCGGGGGCCGCCGTCCCATCGATCACTGCAGTTACCATCCCGCTCGTGATCTTAAGGGCTTCCTCTTTAGAAAGTGCGGTCAACCAAGGCTCTGGTTTTTGTTGAAATATTACATTTTGAGTGGGGTCTAGGACACGTTCCACAAGGTGTGGAGTCATGATAACTCCCTGGTTGGCGATGCCGGCCGTAATTAACGCCATATGAAAGGGTGATACTAGAACCTCCCCTTGCCCGAATGTACTGGCTGCAAGAAGATTTGTCGTCAACTTAGTAGGTATATCGGTTCCTTTTGAAATCGAGCTCATGGGTATATTAAGTTCAAAAGGAATTTTCTGCCCAAAGCCAAATCGTTCGGCAGCTGTAAGAAAGTTCTTATCGCCTGCCTGTACCCCAAATGTCGCAAAGTAAGTGTTACAGGAGTTTGCTAAAGCCATATTATAGTTGACCCAGCCATGGGCCTTATCATTTTGTTCAGAAATAACTTGTCCATTAATCACGGTCGATCCTTTGCAATCATAGAGGTCGGTGGTATTGATCCCACTTCGTAAGATTGCAGCTGATGTCACCACCTTCATCGTCGATCCCGGTGGGAAAAGGGAAAAATAACGGTGTTCAAGTGGCCTATCCGTTTCACGACTTATTATGTCAGCCCAATTCGCTTCCAGCTTGTTCGGATTAAAGCTCGGTTGGCTGACCAAAGCCAATACTTCTCCGGTCCGTGGATCGAGGGCTACAACCGCCCCCATCTTTCCTTTGAGAGCATTATAAGCAATGCTCTGTAAACGCGAGTCCAACGTGAGCACCACATCATTGCCCTGACGGGGAAGGGCAAAGAGCTGTTGAACTGCTTGAGTGGGCGTGGCCTTCTTAACTCCCACTAACCAATCTGCCAGGTTTCCTTCGAGCCCAGAGGAGGCAAGTTTCACAGTCGAATAACCAAGCAGTGGCTCAAACATTTCCCCCTTCGGATAGACACGTTCCTTCTTACCGTTGGTAGTTTGAGTTTGTGCTATGATTTCGCCATTACGATCAAAAATTCCTCCTCTTGTCACTCGGTTTTCCATGAGAATTAAGCGACGATTGGCTTTATCTTTCAGTAACGTATCTGCCTGAATAACCTGCCAATAGACCAAACCAAGACTTAAGATAAAAAAACTAAAGGCCATTCCAAGCGCTACTCGACGTACCCCTCGCATTATGTTGCGTACTCCCTTCCTTTATTCTTGATACTATGGGTACCTACTGCGGTGGCGTTTGAGATATTCAGCAGCACCCCTAACAAGATAAAGTGAACAATTAGAGAACTACCACCATAACTTACCCAGGGAAGTGGTATACCGGTCAAGGGAAGTAGTTTCGTGACCCCTGCCAGAATAATTAACGTTTCTGTTCCCAGGAGTATTCCAATTCCAGCAGCTAGGATTTGGCCGAACCGATCTTTCGCCTTGAGGCTTACCGCAAAAGCCCTCATGACAACGATCAGAAAGAGCACCAGCACTGCCATTGCTCCCGCAAAGCCCAATTCTTCCGCAATGACAGAAAAGACAAAATCACTGATGGCCACAGGTACAGTCGAGGCCCCTATGCCATTGCCTAACCCAGTACCTAAAATGTTCCCACCACTGATAGCAAACAGAGATTGGGCAATTTGATACCCTCCACCTGTCGGATCTAGCCAAGGATTCATCCACACCTCTACTCGGACGCGCACATGTCTAAAGAGCATATAGGCAATGCTACCAGTCAGTAAGAAAATCGGGACCGATATTCCTAAGTAAAGGACCCGCTCAGTCACAACATAAAGCATAAGCACGAAGAGCATATAAAACACCAAAGCTGTCCCCAAGCTCTTCTGAGCAGCTAAAATCCCAAGTACGAAAGCAACCATGATCATGAATGGACCCAAGGTCCGCCAATCTGGTAAGGAGAATCGTCCCCACTGAACGGTCCCTACTCGCAACAATTCCTCATTCTCTTCCAAATATGTTGCCATGAATAAAAGCAAAGCAAGCTTTACAAATTCTTCCGGTTGAATCCCAATTCCCCAAAACTTGAATGAGCTAGTTGCACCACCTTCTTCGGAGCCAAATAGAAGGGTCACCAGCAACAATACAACCGCTAAAAGTCCCCAGAGGTATCGAAACCTTCCTAATTTTCGATAATCTTGCATCACCCATAAAACTGCGTAAAAGAGCACTTGTCCGATGTTAGCCCACCAGAATTGGTGCAAGGCAACATTGGGATTAATTCGCACAACGAACACTAGCCCTAAAGCCATGATTGCCTGCACCACTGGTAAAATATAGGGATCCCCTTGATAATGGAGAATTTGTTCCATCAGGCACCCCAGAAGGACTATGGCAGTAAAAATTAGTGCTTGCCAAAGGAGTTGAGTACTCAAACTCTCCCATTTAAGCAAACTAAGCCCAAGCCACATCATTCCTAATATGATAACGCGAGTGGTAAAACGATCAATCATTAGCTTACTCCAATATACAGCACAAGGCTGTAAAATTATCCGGTGCACCCCGTTCTAAGGTGAGCTTTCGTAATTTTTCAAACCGTCCTTCCCAGGACCCCAGTTCCAGGAATTCTTCCGCAAGCTCCTGATTACTGATCACATTGGAAAAACCGTCCGTACACAAGAAGAAAACATCTCCGGTCTGTACACTTATACTCCAGCAATCCACCTCGATCTTATGGTCTGCACCCACTGCACGCATTAACACATGCCGTTGAGGGTGTTTTTCCGCTTCTTCTAGGGAGATTTGTCCTAACCTCACAAGTTCACCGACCAAGGAATGGTCGATTGTCAAGCAGGTCAACGACTCATCTCGCCATAAATAAGCTCGACTGTCTCCGACATGGGCAATAACTGCAGTCCCGTGACGTACCAGCAAAACTGTCAGAGTAGTGCCCATCCCGGCATTTTCCGGTTCCCTGGTCGAGGATTCATTGACGACTCGATTTGCCTGAATAAAGGCCTCAGTCAAGCCCCGTTCCAAGACCTGCCCCTCAAGCTCAACCAATTCCGGAACTAATTTTCCCAATTCTTGCAAGGCGGTTGAAGAAGCAACTTCTCCAGCGCGGTGCCCCCCCATCCCATCGGCCACAGCATATAGTCCATGTTCTGGTAACACCAGAAAAGAATCTTCATTGTTTTTTCGAATACACCCTTTTTCACTAAAGCTTAGAACTCTCATTTTGCCACCTCGAGTATTGGAAGGTAATACTTCCAACTTTCACATAGTCCCCAGGAACCATTTGGACCGGAGAATGGATTTGCTCTCCGTTAACCCAAGTTCCATTGGTACTTCCCAAGTCTTCCACAATAGTCTGTCCTTTTTTTAACCTAAAAACAGCATGGTCTATGGAAGCAAAATGATCGGGTAAAACAATATCATTATGCTTTCCACGTCCCAAACGCAACCCTTTGGCATCAACTCTAAAAACTTTTCCTCGGGAAAGCGCTTCTGCTCCCGTGAGGACCTCTAATCGCCCGTATTCATGCAATGAACTTTGAAAAATTCCCTTCAATTGAAGATCTGCTAATAGTGCCGTGAAAATTCTAAAAATAAAAAGATAAATAAGGGCTACAAAAACTAACCGTCCAATAACTAAAACAAATTGCATAAAACCCTCCAATTGGAAAACTAGAGTTCACTTCGCACCAACAGTCTAACTAATTGATAAGGACTTCTTGATAACCAGAACACTTTGTCCAATTTGAATACGGTCACCAGGTGCAGTCGTCTGATGAGTTATTCTTTGGCCATTGACAAAAGAACCGTTCGTACTACCTAAATCATCCAGCCACCAACCGTTCTCTCCTGAAGCGAGCTTCAAATGCCGTCTTGAAACCTCAGGGTCATGGAGCACCAAATTACATTGCCCATGACGACCTATAAAAACGTCAGCATTCTGAAGTGTAAATAGTTGACCTTTATCGGGTCCTTCTATAATTTCGAGAAAATATTCCGGATTCCTTCCTAACTTCTCCTCAACCGGTAAGTTTGTCATGACACCTTCCCTTAAGAAAGTGGTACTTTCACGCCAATTCGATTCATTAGAAGCATTACTTGCGTCTTCTTCCTCTCGCCAGTCTACGTCAATCGAGTCATCAAAATCAACTTCAACCACCATCTCCCGCGGATTGACAGTCTCATCAGCATGCAACTCAATAGCAGGTTTCGTTAAAAACGTATACCCGTTTCGTTCCGCCTCCGTAAATAAATACTTCGAAAGTTCAATCAGAAACACATCCCCAAAACTAGCTAACGGCCCCCAATCACTTGGATGGAGATAAACCCGATAGATATTCGGGACATACACCTGTGAAATGCTAACCTGCTTGTTCTTAAGCATTGCCTTCACAAGGTCTTTCGCGATTTCCACAGGTTGAAGCCGGGACGCACCTTTTTTGAAAGCTCCGGTAAATAGAAGTTCAGCCATCCCTTCAAATCGGGCCAAAAGGCTCATTATAATTCACCCTCCCACTCTCGACGAAGTTGACCACAAGCTGCGTCAATATCCGTCCCCCGTTCCTCTCGAGAAGAAACGGAAACCCCGGCATCTTCTAACACCTGGGCAAATTTTTTGATCTGCTCTAGATTAGGGCGCTCCATACCAGTACCCACCACCGGATTCACCGGAATCAAATTGACATGTCCAAACTGTCCATCTAATAGCCTGGCAAGGGCTTCAGCTTCTTCTCGCGTCGCATTCTCGGCAGTCACCGCGACCTCGAAAGTGATTCGGCGATGCGTTACCCGCGTGTACTCTCGACAGGCCGCCATTAATTGGTCTAGCGGGTAACGGCGGTTCATCGGGATCAATTGATTTCTTACTTCATCCTGTGCCGTATGCAGAGATACAGCCAACCCTACCTGAGGATTATCGCTTGCCAGTTGTATAATCTTTGGTGCGACACCACAGGTTGAGATTGTCATCCGTCTCATACCAATATTTAACCCTTGTCCATGATTGAAAAGTCGGATAGCCTTAAGCACCTGATCATAATTGAGAAGGGGTTCTCCCATACCCATAAAGACAATGTTGGTCACTTGAAACTCTGGATCCTCCTTGCGGACATCATGGGTAATATCCAACACTTGACCCACGATTTCAGCGACACTGAGATTTCTCCGAAAGCCTTCTAACCCAGTAGCACAAAAAGCACACCCCACTGCGCATCCAACTTGAGTAGAGACACAAACTGTTTGACGGTCCCGCGACCTAGCCCGTGCATAATCCATTAAAACACATTCAATCGTTTCCCCGTCGCCTAGGCGGAATAGATACTTTCGAGTACCGTCCTTAGACCGTTGTTCTCTCACCTTTTCTAACGGATAAAGACTCAGGCGTGAACTCAAAACTTGCCGATCACGCTCCCCAATGTTTTTCATTTCCTCCCAAGTACGAACCGCTTTTTGTTGAACCCATTGAAACAATTGGTTTGCTCGAAAGCGTTTTAAACCAATTTCCTGACAAATCACAATTAATTCATCGTCTGAACACCCTCGAAGCTCTATTATTTCCATAATACTTATTATTCACCCAATTCATTCCAGTTAAACTTCCTTGCGACGAAATTTTGCCAAGAAAAAACCGTCCATGCTATGGCGGTGAGGTAAAAGTTGAAGCATACCCTTACTCGCTTGTTGAATATCTCTCGGATCCTCGAGGGCAAAGGGTAAATCTTCCACCAAGTTGACCGTCTCAAATTCTGGGTGGGTTGAGCGAAAGGTTTTAACCAGTTCAAAATTTTCTTCTGGTTCGATGGTACAAGTCGAGTAGATTAGATATCCCCCCACTTCCACACATGTCGCAGCCCGCTCTAAGATGGCCAGCTGAAGGAGGGGCAAATCCTTGAGATCTTGCTCTTCTTTCTGCCACCGCAGATCCGCTCTCCTACGAAGAACGCCCAATCCAGAACAAGGAGCATCCACCAAGACGCGCTGCTGCGAGCCAAGTTTTATACCAGGCAAATCCCGAGCATCTCCCGATTGAGTTTGGATTATCGTCATTCCAAGTCTTTCGGCTAACTGATTGATCAGTTCGAGTTTTTGTTCATGGATATCAAAGGCCACGATTTCTCCTTCATTCTGCATCATCTGAGCCAAATGCGTGGTTTTTCCACCCGGAGCACTACAGGTGTCCAAGACACGCTGTCCTGGCTTGGGGTCTACCACATGGGCAACAAGTTGGGAGCTTTCATCTTGGACCGTAAAAAGCCCCTCCAGATAACTCTCCAACCGCTCAATGGCCCCAAAATGTTGAACTCTCAAGCTTTCCGGTATCTTGGTTCCCAGGTCGACTGTAACCCCTTCTTGAGTAAGACGCTCCATCAAATCTTCACGTGAGATCTTAAGTGTATTCGTGCGTATCCAAGTTTGAGCCGGTTCATTATTGGCTTGGCATAGTGCTTCGGTTTCCTCAATACCCCAGCGTTTTAACCAGCGCTGGATCATCCATTCTGGGTGAGAGTAGCGTACCGAAAGATAGCGCACGGTTTCGCGTTTGACATCCGGCCATGAGAAATCCCACGCCTTATTCATAACTTTACGCAAGACACTGTTCACCAAGCCTGTGAATTTGGGGAAGGGTTTTGCTAATTCCACACTTTCATTGACCGCAACTGCAGAAGGTACTTTATCTACATAAAGCAATTGAAAAGCGCCAATCCGCAGGATAGCTCGTACTTCGTGTGGAAGTGACGACATTGGTTTACTCAAATGCAAACGCAATGCGTAATCTAAGGTCAGTCGGTGTTTGAGCGTACCATTCACTAATAACGTCACAAATTGGCGATCTCTCGTATCCGGTAAGCGCGCAATATTTTTCTGGAGCAAGAGATTAGCGTAAGCCCCTTCTGTCTCGACACGCGTCAGCATCTGAACTGCCATCCCTCGCGCTGTCTCTTTCATCATTTGCTTCTCCCACGGGAAATCAGGATGAACCGAGCTAATTGAAGCACTGCCGCTAACGCTGCTGCCACATAGGTTAAAGCTGCTGCGTTCAGTACAGAACGGGCCCCTCGAACTTCCTCACTTCCCAGCATATTTCCTTCCTGCAAAAGTGTCATGGCTCTGTTACTGGCATTGAACTCTACCGGCAGAGTAATAATCTGAAAGAGCACAGCAAACGAAAAAGCCAGAATTCCGAAATCAAGTAGCCACCCATAGGTCGGCATGAAAAGTCCCACCATAATCAATATTGGTCCCGCCCCGCTACCGAGACTCGCGACTGGGACGAAGGACGATCTAAGTGTCATTGGGAAATATCCTGAAGCATGTTGGAGAGCATGCCCTGTTTCGTGTGCCGCTACGGCCACAGAAGAAAGTGAGGTACCCTGAAACACCTCTGGACTTAAGTTAATAACCCGAGTACTTGGATCGTAATGATCGGAGAGCCGTCCTTGAACCGCTTCCACCCGCACATCATAGAGCCCATTACTATTCAGAAGTGCTCGAGCTGTTTGTGCTCCCGTAAGCCCTGACTGAGAGCGGATTTTTGAGTAATGTTTATAAGACGAGGAAATTTTGTATTGAGCATATATCGAGAGTAATATGGCAGGTATTAAAAGCACTATCGTGGAGTCCCAAAAATACATACATTGACCTCCTTAAATTCGATGTACGAGGCTCGATGCGCGATGTCCGAATTGTGTATTCAATTCTACGAATCGAAGTACCAATTGAACTTCGAGACATTAATCGTTCTGCGAACTATTTTCGCTTTCGATTCGTGCATCGTGCATCGTGCATCGCGTATCGCGTAGCTTCCTTAGCCAAAAATTTCTCCTACTTGGCCATGTCGACCATTGAAGAAATCCCTGGCTGACATGGCTCGCTTGCCTGCGGGTTGAACCTCCAGAATCCGAAGAACTCCATCCCCTGTCTGAACCACTAGACTATCCTCAAGCACCTGAACAATTTGACCCGGGTCAGCCATCTTAACTCGAGGTTCGTGGTTCGATGTTCGATGTTCGACCTTCCGAGCTTCCATCTCCAAATCCTGGTCCGAAAGTGGCATGGGAGCGCTTCTCCATATCTTGAAGTTTTCTCCTCGAAAGGTCGAGAACGCTCCCGGCCAAGGGTTTAACCCCCGAATCTGATGATGCAGCTCGACCGCCCTTCGTGACCAATCTAATCGTTCATGTTCGCGTTTCAAAAGGGGAGCATAATTTGTTGGTCCTGTTTGTGGTGTAGCAACTAACTTATTCATTTCGAGCCTATTTAACGTGTCAATGAGTAGTTTTCCTCCGAGAATAGCTAACTGATCGTGAATTTCTCCGGTTGTCGCTTCATCAGTAATGAGCACCTCTCGCTTAAGTAACATGTCCCCTGTATCTAACCCTTCATCCATCAGCATAGTGGTCACTCCACTAAGAGTTTCCCCACTCATGACAGCCCAATGAATGGGTGCTGCACCACGGTACGAAGGGAGTAACGAAGCGTGAACATTGATACACCCTTTGGCAGGCAATTGTAATATTTCCCTTGATAAAATTTGTCCATAAGCAACCACAATAATACAATCCGGGGCTAAGGACCGTAGTTGCTCGATGCCTTCGTTGGATTTTATCGTTTCGGGTTGAAAAACAGCTAAACCTAATTCTTCTGCCGCTACTTTTACAGGACTAGGTTTTAAGTTTTTTCCTCTTCCAGCTGGCCTATCAGGTTGTGTAAAGACTCCTACGACATCATGTCCTCCCTGAACCAGGGCTCGTAGAGAAGGTACCGCAAAATCAGGTGTACCCATAAAAACTAAACGCATACTCAATCCCCCTACTCGAAGTTCGAGGTTCGATGTTCGATGTTCGTCGTCTTAGTCCATCGTTCGCAACCAGCCCAAGGAGCGCTTTTCTACTAAGCGGATGCGTCAGTGGAGCCGCGGTACAGACAAGCGCCGACGTTTCGCGTCCCGTAGCGCGCCGCAGGTCGCACATTCAGTTTGCCCAGAGGTTCGGACGCGCTCGCGAATCGTCCAGCTTGTCAGCGGTGCAACTCGCAGATGCGTGTAGAACAGCGCTCCGACCCAGAGGTTCGGACGCGCTCGCGAACTGTCCAGCTTGTCAGCGGCGTAACGTGCATCCGCGTGCAGATAAGCGCTCCGACCAGCGGCGTAACGTGCATTCGCGTGCAGATAAGCGCTCCGAGCAGCGGCGTAACGTGCATTCGCATACAGATAAGCGCTCCGACTCAGCTTCGGTAAGTTTGCTTGGCAACATCGACAAACAGTATTCCCTCAAGGTGATCAATTTCATGTTGTAACGCTCTCGCCAACAATCGCTCTGTCTGAATGTCCATCATTTCGCCTTGACGATTTAGGCCCTGAACACGTATTTTAGCAGCTCGAATCACATCTCCCGTAATATTTGGGATACTCAGGCACCCTTCCTCAGCACTGTTCTCTCCCTCTTTTTCTAAAATAACCGGATTAATGAGTTCCACCAGTACATCGTCCACTTTTACAACGACGACTCGCTTGGAGACCCCTATTTGAGGGGCCGCTAAACCAACCCCATCGGCGGCGTGCATAGTATCTATCATGTTGTCTAAGAGTTTTATTATGGACGGATTTACCTCTTTGACCTCTTTTGCCTTTTCACGCAATACTTCTGCACCGATTTCTACAATCTTATATACAGCCATTGACTTATAACTCCCTTCTACTCAAAGTGCGATACGCGAAAGCGAGGCTCGAACTCTATTAGAGGTTTGATTCCTGATTCCTAGTTCTTAATGCTTGATGCTTGATGTCTGCGAACTCCTAATCTTGCTTCGCGCATCGTAAAACATGCATAAGTGTATCATTTATTATTGTATCCTATGACTAGCCCCTAAGTCGAGGAGATCTAAATGTTAGAAGATAGTCATCTATGTATATGTTTTGTTAAACTATCAGTAAGCTAAAAGTTTAACTCGAGAGTGGATCGACCTCAATGTTCAATATAATTCCACTACTGGCTGGACCTTTGTAAAAACGTTGGACTCCTTGATGTAAAAACGCCCTGAGTAGATCCAGACGTCTACCTTTAACCGATATCTGCCATCGCCATTGATTCTTAAGCCTAGTTAATACAGCAGGTGCAGGTCCAAGGATGTCTATTTCATTTTTTCTAAATTTTAGGTCTTGTATTCCTTGCTTAAGACATGCTTCTAAATCGTTGGCTCCTTTTATAACCCGATCCTCTTTTTCATGTAGCAACAAGACACGAACAATATGAGTATACGGCGGATAGTTACGTTCTTTTCGATAACGAATTTCTTCCCAAAAAAACCCTTGGTAATCGTGCTGAGCAGCTCTCAGAATAGCACCATCAGTCGGGGAATAGGTCTGTATAATAACCTCACCCGGCTTAGTGCTCCGTCCCGCTCGACCTGCAACCTGGGTTAACAGTTGAAAGGTCCGTTCTCTCGCCCGAAAATCAGGCATATTGAGCGTTTGATCAGCAGCAACCACCCCCACCAAGGTGACATTTGGAAAATCAAGTCCTTTAGCCATCATTTGCGTTCCAACTAGAATAGACGCTTCTTGACGGCGGAAACGTGCCAAAATTGTTCGATGCGCTTCTCCAGAGCGGGTGGTATCGAAATCCAATCGCAATATGGACACCTCTGGAAGCAACCCTTGCAACTCCTCTTCGACACGCTGCGTTCCCTGCCCAAAAAACCTGATATACCGGCTAGCACATTTTGGACACGTAAGGGGAGGAAGTTCTGTGTGGTTACAATAATGACAGCGCATGGCCTGTCCTTGGCTATGATACGTCAAGGTTATATCACAATTGGGACAACTGACCACGTAGCCACATTCTCGACAAGCTACAAAAGTCGAGTACCCTCTACGATTCAGAAAGAGCATTGCTTGCTCGCCCCGCTCTATCCTTTCCCGCAGCTTTTGTTGCAGCAGAAGGGAAAACACACTTCGGTTTCCCCCTATTAGTTCTTCCCTCATATCCACGATCTCAACCGGGGGCAGGGTACTTTCCCCAATCCGACGAGTCATTGTTAGCATACGAATTTTACCTGATTGTGCCGCAGCATAGGCCTCCAAGGATGGTGTTGCACTACCAAGCAAAACGACTCCTTTGAGCTGTTCCATGCGTTTGCGAGCGACGTCTCGCGCATGATATTTGGGATTCTCATCTTGTTTATAGGCGCCATCATGTTCCTCATCCAAAATGATCAGCCGCAAATTCAGTAGCGGTGCAAACACTGCAGAACGAGCTCCAATCACAATCCGCTTATCACCTGCCAAAATATCCTCCCAAGCTTTCATTTTCTCTCTTGGTCGTAACCCAGAGTGCAAAATAATGACTTGGTCGCCGAATTGGGTCTCAAAATACCGAGCAACTTGTGAGGTTAGAGAAATTTCTGGAACAAGAAGAATTGCGTCTCCGCCTTGTGCAATGACATGCGCTATCAAATCACGATAAACATCCGTTTTACCACTACCCGTCACACCATGCAACAGAATAGTATGGGACGAGCCTTCTTCTAAAGAAGCCACCACGCTCTTCACCGCTGTCGCTTGCTCCCTCGTTAATTCATACGTTCGACCTGTTCGATTCTCAGGCCCATTTGCCCCGTTTTCTTGGTTAAGCGATTTCACTAAAGGATCCTCACCCAAGGTTCCTTTCTTCACAGCCCCTTTCCCTATCGATACAAAGCGCGCTTCCTTTTTAATCCACCCTTGTTGGATCAGCTTCTCGAGGGTTGTACCGGAAATATCCGCTCGCTTAATAAAGGTATTTAGGGCAATCGCTTTACTCCGTGCTCGGTTAATTACATTCATCGCTCGGAAGGCATCTGGATCTAGCCATTGTAAGGTCTGAACATCCGCATCCTTAAGGGACGCCAAGGGAATAACCCACTCTTCCACTTTTCCATTGAGAAGCGGCCAAACCGTATGTAGGCTTTGAGCAATTGAGCAAATGGTCGTTTGAGCTAACCAATGGGCTAGTTCAATTAGGTCTGGAGGGATTAGGCTATCTTTGTCCATACGCTCTAAGACAGGTTTGATCGTCACTAATGCCAGTTCATAGGGTAGCTCATTTGTCACATTCACAACAAGCCCCTGAACCTTGCGGTTCTGGAGTGAAACAAGAACCCGCATCCCTATCTTAACGTCAAGTAGTTCAGGAATAAGATAATGATAACTTTGATCTAGGCGCCGATTTGCTACATCAACTAAGACTTCAGCATAGCTTAACATTATGACGCCTGGTTTCTAAATACTGAACAATTCTATACATTTGCCCAGTATCTTCACTTTGCCGACTAAACAAAGTGGTAGCTTCACAGGATTCAGCTACTAGGGTTAATACTTTCGTATCAAACATCCGTAACGCCTATGGAGCACGACATCCATTAGTACACCAGATGTGCGACTGTTAGTCGCCCTTAAAGGTCACTCCGCACAAGCCTTTCAACTAAGTGTACTTATGCAGTGGTTTATTTTAAGTTCAATTGTTAAGCAATCCCCAGTAGTTCTTTCCTACGCACTAGCCATAAACCAGGCGTGTTCACTTCCTTTCGTTTCTTAAACAATTTCGTTACTTGTTTACTAATTTCACTCCACTGACCCCATGCGTTCATTTTTTTAAAAGCGACCAGTTTTTTCTCAAGTATTAATTTATCCTGAAGAAGTTTTGGTACAGCTTCTTTTAAACCGTAACTTCGTCTTGCAATAACTAAGGCAGCACCATTGTGAACAGCTAAACCGTACTGGTGACAATACTTATACAAACCAATTTTACTTGTGAATTGAGGCTTTACTTTAATAAATTCAACACCATGGCGTAGGCATCGTCGTTCCAACATTTGAAGTAGCGTTGAATAAACAAACTGATGATTTACTCTCGCCAACTTACTTGCTACATCAAGGTCGTCCTTAAACTTCAAGTTCTCCGTAGCCATCCCGCAATGATGTTTCTCTGCCTTGTCAACTGCCTGAGCTACAAGCTCACCACATAAGTTTGTCCGCCGATTACCGCGACAGAAGGTTAATTCATGCTGCTTTAAATAGGTGTGGCACTTGTAGTTGCCATTGATACCAACCTCGGTGAGTCCAAATCCATTGGGATTTGTATCGGTACCAATCGCACTGAGGTGTCCAGTATAGATAACCTTCGCTTCAAGTTCATCAAACGTAATGTGAGCATAATATTTGCCTTCTCGTTTAAGTAACTCCACTTGGTAGGCTTCACCTCGTTCTAACGAATCTATAAACAATTGCCTATAAGGAATGCCGTTGACATTACCAGTCTTCTTAGACAGTTTTTGAGGTAGGTAAATCGGAATTAGTACTTTGATTGCTCTATTCTTGGGTGTCTTTTCAAACGTAGAGACTTCCAAAAAACTAGCTTCCTCCTTAAAGACTACCCTTAAATTCGGATTTCCGCCCTTCGATTTATCACCACGACTGTAAAAACGGTTGTTCCTGCGGTCGTTCCATTCCTTCTTTGTGATCAAACCTTTGCACCGCCTAAGAAACATTTCTTTAGTGCCAAACGTAACCGGCGGAAAGGTCTTACTCTCTTTGAACACCGTCCAATAGCTTAGCTTGCGCTGACGTTTTGCTAATTTTGAAGTTAATGCTTTGACCTTGCGAACAGATAGCTTCGGGTTTTTAAGTTTCTTAACAAGTGCCTCAGCCTTTTTCGTATAGTCTTCATGGTAGAGCTTGACGAGTACATGCTGTGACACAATAGTCTGCCTCGCCGATTCCACAGCGTCTTTAGCTTGTCGTATATTCAAATTGTACTTATGCGCCACAACCCTCTCCAGATCACCGATCACCTGACCTTCGAGTTGTCGCTTGAATGAGTAGCGAACTGCCGTACAGAAAACGAGCATCATGTGATCTAGTAGCGCCTTTTGCTCACTTGTGAGGTCTATTAGAATCGCTTTCATCGTCGTTTTCATCGGGCTCACCTCTATTCTGTTCCAGTTTCTCTAAGGTTTGTACAATCGTCTTCTTGAGCTTTCTTCCACCCCTGGCACCGTAGAGTCTTGCACTAAAACAGGTGACAATACTCACTAAGTCATTGACCATTTCTTCATTCGGTTGCAACTTCACACCTTGTTCAATCGTTTCAATCTCGACGTTGAAAGATGCTGCGGATTCCTTTAGATATGAGTAGCCAAACCGAGCCAATCTATCAGCAGACTCCACCACAACAACATCAACATCACTTAAATTTCTTAACAGTTTCGTAAGTTCCCTGCGATGGTCATTAAGTCCACTAGCGACTTCTTCATATAGGGTAACCACCGTGTAATGCTTATCCTGGCAATACTGGATTAAACGGTCTCGTTGTCGTTGAAGATTGCCACTTTCTTGTTGTTTTTTAGTGGAAACTCGACAATAAATAAAGGCCCTTTTCTGTGTCGATGGCACATCGACGGTGGGATTAACAAGAGCTTCAATTTCTTCAAGTCGGTAGCGCCGATGATTTCCAAAAGTTCTCACCGATTTTAGTTTACCCGATGTATCCCACCGTCGAAGAGTTGCTATTGTAACACCCAACCGTTGAGATGCTTCACTTATATCTATTAAATTATTTTGCATTCTTAGTCACCTCTACTATATTTTACCACATACAACAACTAATCACAGTAGAAATGTTTATAATTAAATAGAAATGTCTAGATATTAAACAACAGCTACTAGCCTCCTTTATTTGTAGCCATACTAATCTTAATATCGCAATGGATGACCTTTGTGAATATCATTATATCAAATTTTGATACCCTCTTGTCAAAATAGAATGAATTATGGTATGCTCAGTACAAGTAAATCCTTGTACCTTTAAATTAGTCCCGTGAGACTAAGAAGGGAATGGCGAACCATGAGTTAAACATGGACACCTCTTTCTTGCTTGCGGGCAGGGAAGAGGTTTTTTGTTTAAAAAGAGGAGGAATACCATGTCTACAGAAGTTCAAATTCACGAAAAACTCCCTTTAACCCAAGCGATCCCTCTCGGCTTGCAACACGTCTTTGCCATGTTTGGCGCTACAGTTCTAGTTCCTTTTTTGACGGGATTAAGCCCATCTGTTGCTCTCCTTTCTTCGGGGATCGGTACCATAATATTCCTTTTATTGACAAAAAGTCGGGTGCCCGCTTATCTTGGTTCATCATTTGCCTATATTGCGGCCTTAACCACCTTTGTACAGACTGATAACAATGTTTCTGGGGCTATGGGTGGAGTACTAGCAGTCGGTGTCGTGTATATCATCCTCTATCTTCTCATGGCTGCCTTTGGGACAAGCTGGATTCACAAAATTGTTCCTCCCATCGTTGCCGGCCCAGTTGTTGCCATCATCGGTTTAAGCTTAACACCAGTGGCTGCCAATATGGCCTCTGGGAATTGGTATATTGCCGCCTTCACGTTAGCTGTTGCAGCCTTGCTTTCCGTCTATGCTAAAGGCTTTCTAAAGATTATCCCGATCCTTATCGCTATTATTGCTGGGTATACCGTCTCAGCGTTCATGGGACTTGTCGATCTAACGCCATTTTTTGCTTCCTTCACTCAATCCATCATTGTCTTCCCCGTTGCCTTAGGTAGTGATTTTGTACTACCTAGCCTTGATAAAGTAGCGATCTTAGTAATGGCTCCTCTCGCACTTGTTACTATCATCGAAGATTTAGGCCATATGATTGTCTTAGGAAATATTACCCATTCTGATCCCATTAAAAATCCAGGCTTTCATCGAGTCATCCTAGGCAATGGTCTGGCTACTGGCGTTGCCAGTTTACTCGGAGGCCCTCCGGTTACTACCTACGGTGAGAACATAGGAGTACTAGCCGTAACAAAAGTATACAGCACCTTCAACATCTGGATTGCCGCAATCCTTGCAATTATCTTCAGTATGGTGAACCCCTTACAAATCGCGATCATGTCCATTCCCGTACCCGTCATGGGAGGAGTCACGATCCTCCTTTTCGGTATGATTGGCGCAGCAGGATTACGTACTCTTATCGAAGCTAAAATAGACTTTTCCGAAACGAAAAACCTCATTCTTGCTTCCGTCATTTTCGCCCTAGGTATCGGGTTACCTGAACACGGAGTAGCCTGGGCAACCGTCGTCGGTATCACCTTAAATCTAGTTCTAAAAGAGCCGGATCAGCCCGTCAAAACTTCAAGCCCCGTGAAGTAACTCCAAGTGAGAACGAAAAGTAAAGTAATAAAATAAGTTTAAGCAGAATAATGAAAGAGGCTCTTGTCGCATTTTTTGAACAAGAGCCTCTTTCATTATTTTAGTCTTCTTAATTGAAGTCTACCTTCCTCTAGTTCGCAAAGCAGAGTTAATACTTTCTTAATCTTTTTATAAGTACTAGTCTATTTTTAGGACGCATACTAAAAATAATTGACCTGATAACGCTTACAAAGTATCGATTAGGATCGAAGAGGAGGTTTAACATGTCGAGCAAATCCGCAGTTCAATTAATCAATGTCACAAAAAGAATCTCTGGTAAAACCATCGTGGATCATTTAACCTTTGACATTAATCGCGGAGAAATATTCGGATTATTAGGACCGAACGGCGCGGGAAAAACAACGACAATCCGCATGTTGGTTGGATTGATCTCGATCACTGAAGGAGAGATCTTTATCCAAGGCAAAAGTATCTCCTCTGATTATATGGTAGCCGTCCAACATGTCGGTGCCATAGTAGAAAACCCTGAGTTGTACCCATTTCTTACGGGCTACCAGAACCTCGTTCATTTTGCAAATATGACACCGGGAGTTAGTAAAGAGCGCATTCAAGAGGTTGCAGCCTTAGTGAATTTAGACCAACGTCTCAAAGATAAGGTTAAAACGTATTCTTTAGGAATGAAACAAAGGTTAGGTATTGCCCAAGCACTGCTCCACAAGCCGTCCATCTTAATTTTAGATGAACCCACCAATGGACTTGACCCAGCCGGAATTCGCGAACTAAGGGAATATATCCGGCGATTGTCCCAAGAAGAAAATGTTGCTGTAATTGTGTCAAGTCATCTTTTGGCGGAAATGGAGTTGATGTGTGACAGAATTGCTGTGATTAACCTAGGTAAGTTAATCGAGGTAAAGAATCTCAAAGAATTTATTCTAGGAAATGGTGATGATGTTACGACAATCTTCGAAGTAGACAATTTCATCAAAGCAAAAGCGATTATCACTGCCACATTCAGTGAAATACCAGTTTCAGAAGCTAAAAATGATATAGATGGCCTAGAGGTTAGGGCTTCCAAAAAAACCATTGCTTTAATTAACTCCGAGCTAAATCGTAAGGGTATCAATGTGTATGGGATATATTCTCAGAAAAAATCTCTTGAGGATAAATTCTTAGAAATCACTAGGGGGGATCATCATGTTAAAACTAATTCTAAATGAAAACATGAAGCTATACAGTAGAGCTGGTCAATTTATCATGATCTTCATCCTGATCGGGATCTCAGTTTTTACCTCAATCTATACCTACAAAACAACGCCTCAAAGCCTAGGCGACTGGAAGCTGCAAACTGAACAAAAAATCCAAACAGAAATTGAACTCCTCAAGAATCCTCAGATCCCTGATTTTCAAAAAAGTGAAGTGGAAAAGCGAATAAAACTTGATAAATACGCCTTAAGCCATGATATCTCACCTATTACCTCAGTTTATGAACAAGTCGCAAAACAGGCATCCCTCTTAAGTATCATCACCATGATGGCTGCAGTTGTAGCTGGAGGAATCGTTTCTAATGAATTTGCATGGGGAACCATCAAACTTCTTCTCATCCGCCCTATTAGTCGTTCTAAGATTTTGCTATCAAAATATTTAGCTGCCGTAATGTTTGCATTATTACTCGTGATTATCCTACTTGGAAGCTCATTTTTTACGAACGGTATTCTTTATGGTTTTAATAATCCTGTTAATCCTTATTTGTTTATCGACTCCAACGGAGAGGTTTCACAAATGAATATGGTGATCAACACTCTACAAACTTATTTATTAAAATCTGTAGAAATTGTTATTTATTTAACCCTAGCCTTTATGCTCTCAGTCGTATTCCGTAGCAATGCCTTAGCGATTGGTTCTACGTTGGTCTTAGTTCTTTTAGGTCCACAATTAACCAGCATGTTTGCCCAACAAACTTGGAGTAAATATATCCTTTTTGCAAATACCGATTTAACCATGATTACTCTAGGGAGCAATCCTTTTAACGTAACCCTCCCTTTCTCCCTACTAATTTTAGGCAGTTATTTACTCTTATTTATTGCCATCTCCTGGATAACCTTTCAGAAAAGAGATATCGCATAGTTAGTTTATATTGCGCAGCCCCTAAACCCCGTACCTAAAGTAATTGATTTAAGGTGCGGGGTACTCTTATAATGGTAATTATAGAGAACAGAAGTGAACTCACGCAGTGAAAGACAATATAAACTAGTTATTGGAGGTGGGCGGCGTGGATTCTCACAAGATCCTGGTCGTTGAGGATGAGAAGGAGCTCGGTCAGTTATTACGAGACTATTTTAAAAAAGAAGGCTTTGAGACGATCTTGGCCTTCGATGGAGAACAGGGACTAGCTCTCTTTCATCAACACCACCCGACCCTCGTCGTCTTAGATATAATGCTACCTAAAATTGATGGTATGGAATTATGTCGGATCATTCGCAATCAATCGGCTGTTCCTGTCCTGATGATGAGTGCAAAATCAAGCGATATCGATAAAATTCTAAGTTTGGGCTTAGGCGCTGACGACTATATCACCAAACCTTTTAGCCCTGGAGAACTAGTAGCACGCGTCAAAGCATTAATCCGTCGTTATACGTTATTGTCTTCTCCCCTCAAACCCCATGAGTGGCTAAAGTTTAGCCCATTAGAAATTGACAGCAAAGGATATCGTGTCTTCCTTAACAATAACCAAGTAGACTTGGCCACAAAGGAATTTGAGATATTGCGTTTTCTCGCTTGCCATCCGCAACAGGTTTTTACACGAGAACAAATTTTTGCAGCCGTTTGGGGTCAAAACGAGTATGGGGATATTAATACGGTGACGGTACATATTCGCAAAATACGAGAAAAAATCGAGGAAAACCCATCAAAGCCACGTTTCATAAAAACTGTGTGGGGTGTGGGATATAAATTTGATGGAGGTACTCCATGAGGATTGGAATTAGACTCCGTTTTCTTTTGATCATAATAGCGCTTATCGTTTTACCAATCATTGTAGCCGGGGTAACCTTATACACGACTGTGGAGCAAATGAAGGAACCATTAGATCCTACTTCTCCTGAAAGCTTTACGATAGAAAAGTTTAACAAAGAAGTCGCTTTTAAGATTGAAGATGAATTTATCAACATCCGCAATTATGAGGTCTTTTCAGAAGCCTTAGCACCGCTCATATCTAAGTATCAACTTCATATTCGAATTGTTGATCCAAGTGGATTGTTATATGACTCAAAGGGCACGACTAATTCTTCTCAGGACCATGAACCGATCAACGAGCTTCCACAAAATTCTCAAGAAGTTAGCTGGAACCATTCCCTGAGCAGTCTCAACCCTTTTCAATATTCGGTACCCATTGTGGTCGAAGGAACACAAGTTGCAACGGCCTTCATCGAAGTTAATCCTTCGATTCCTCCCTTTGACGTTTTCGCAGAAGTATTAAAAGGTATCCTATCGAGCTTTGCCTTAGGATTCTTCACCTTGATCTTTCTGATCATTCTTTTCACCTGGTATCTCTCGAAAACAATTTTGAAACCAATTGATGAACTGAGTGTTGCGACCCAAAAGATCGTTGAGGGTAATTTGGATTTTTCCCTTCAGTATCAAGGAAAGGATGAATTTGGTAAATTTATTAAATCGTTTGACCATATGCGAAATCAGCTCAAAGCTTCCTTATCGAAACAGAAAGCCTACGAACAATCCCGTAAGGCCTTGATTGCAAGCATTTCCCATGATCTTAGGACACCCATTTCTTCAATAAAAGGATATGTAGAAGGGCTTCAGGATGGAATTGCTGAAGATGAAGCAAGTGTCAAACGATATTTAGCTGTAATTCACCAAAAAACCGAGCAGCTAAACCGGCAAATCCAAGATTTATTTCAACTATCGCAATTTGATCTTGGCCGGTTAGAAGTAAACCTATTTCCAGAGGATAGTCAAGAAGTTCTCGAAAGTATACTTAAACCCTATGAACTTGAGTTTTTCTATGACGAAGGCCCTTTAAAGCTGGAAATTGAGCGTCCTCTCCCCTCCGTTCAAATCCTAGTGGACCGCCAACGAATAGAACAAGTCCTTCTGAATTTATTAAGTAATGCTCAACGCTATGCCTCAGAGGGTGGGATAATTCAAGTTAAAGCCTATTTGGAAAAACCTTACCTAATCATATCCGTCGCAGATCATGGTCCTGGCATCTCTCAAGAAGATGTCCCTCACATTTTCGAGAGCTTTTATCGTGGAGAAAAATCTCGATCACTTATGTACGGTGGAGTAGGGTTAGGTCTATCTATCAGTCAGTTTATTGTGGAAGCGCATCAGGGGAGAATCTGGGTGGAGAGTATCGAGGGACAAGGAAGTGTCTTCTCATTTTCACTCAAAACAGTTTCTCCAAAGGATTCTTTGAACACCGCCAAGCCTTCAGAATTAAGAAAATAAGGCAAGAATCTCTTGTCCAGTGACAAGAGATTCTTTATTCTGGTTGCTCCATATTAGCATACGAAGAAGATTTAATACTTTCAGTATCGAAGAACAAAGAAGTGTCTGCTCATTTTTACTTAAAATGTTACACACACCCTTATATAATAATTATTTTTTTCACTATTTCAACAGTTCTCCTGAATATTCCTCCTTAATTAACAAAAATTACATAAATAATGCCAGAACTTTGAAAGAGTTCTGGCTTATTAACTTAACAAATATTCACTTAATCGAACACTTACGACATAGAATGCTACGAAATTTTTTCCTATAGGAACGGCAAATTGATCTCCTTCATTGCCTTTTCCATAATATCCTTATCCTGAACTCTAATGACAACTTGCGCTTGTTTATGCTCTTTCTCCACAAAAGCATACATATACTCCACGACTACGTCCAGTTTAACGAGTTGATTGAGCACCTCAGCTAGACCACCAGCGCGGTCTGGAACCTTGAGTACCCAGACAGGTGTTAAAGAAACGACAACATTTCGTTCACGTAATTTTTCCGTCGTTGCTTCAGGTTCATCCACAATGATTCGTAAGACCCCATAATCCTTGGTATCCGCCAAGGATAAGGCTCGCAAATTTACATTAAGTTCGGCAAGTAGACTAATTACCTCTGCCAACCGTCCTTTTGCATTTTCGAGAAAAATTGATAATTGCAACATCATTATACCCTCCTCTACTTACGTTTATCGATGACTCGAACGGCTTTTCCTTCACTCCGCGGTATGCTTTTTGGTTCTACCAGCCGAATACGAACCGCGATTCCTAGAATCTCTTCGATTCTTTGCTTTAGACGCTCCTGACGGCCTTCCAATTCTCGTACTTCATCAAAGAAACTAGTTTCATTGACTTCCACCTGAACTTCTAGTTGATCCAAACTACCCTCACGGTATACAACCAGCAAGTAGTGTGGTTCAAACCCTCCCAAGGAAAGAATCGCCTCTTCCACTTGACTGGGGAAGACATTAACCCCTCGAATAATTAACATATCATCAACCCTAGCAGAAACACGTTCCATGGTCCAACCGACCTCTCCGCAAGAACACTTACCATAACTCAAGGCAGTCAAGTCTTTGGTTCGATAGCGTAAAACGGGAAAGCCCTCTTTTTCCAAACTAGTTAGAACTAATTCTCCTCGTTCGCCAATAGGTTGAGGATTTCCTTCTGAGTCCAGAATTTCTGGATAAAAATGTTCGTCAATATGTAATCCCTGCTGAGCCGGACATTCTAATGCAACACCAGGCCCCATGGTTTCGCTAAGCCCATAAATATCAAACGCTTTGATTCCGAGTCGAGCTTCGATTTGTTCTCTCATTCCCTCGGACCAAGGTTCTGCACCGAAAACACCAATTTTGAGCTTTAGTTCTTCTCGTGCAATTCCAGATTCCTCGAGACTTTCCGCTAAATACAACGCATAAGAGGGCGTACAAGCCAGCACAGTCGTTCCAAAATCTCGCATCAGCATTAGTTGCCGCGCTGTATTTCCTCCGGATATGGGAACGGCTACGGCACCTAGTTCTTCACAGCCATAGTGCAGTCCCATTCCTCCTGTAAATAAACCATATCCGTAAGCGATCTGAACGACGTCCTGCTTGGTTACACCTAATCGCGCAAGTTCTTTGGCTACGATCTTTGCCCAGAGCTCAATATCTTTACTAGTATATCCTACAACTGTCGGCTTACCTGTAGTGCCGGAGGAGGCGTGAAGACGAACAATATTTTCCATAGGTTCTGCAAAAAGCCCGTAAGGATAATTTTTGCGCAAATCCTCTTTCGTCGTTAAGGGAAGCCGCTGGAAGTCCTCAAGTGACAGAATATCCTCTGCTTTATTTATTCCTACCGCTCCAAAGCGTTCTCGATAGTAGGGAATTGGCAAAACGCTCTCTACCGTTTTACGAAGGCCCATTAACAATTGTTGTTCCATTACCTCGATCCTTTCTACTCCCTCATTGTCTTCTCTTAGTCTATAGACTATAACTACTCACAATTAGGAAAACTAATATACTACAGTTTAGGTTATCATACCTAACTTCTCTCCATCTTGTCAATGCGCTGTCCATGGATGGACGAGTGTCCCTGTAGCCATGGATGGCGAGAAGGGACCGGCGTCGAAAGGCTACTATGAGGTCTTTGGCGTTCAGATATTTCATAAAGAAAGAGCCCCCCATCACAGTTTATGTGCTTGAGGGAACTCATATTTACGTCGAATTCAATTATTCTCAAACTTATTTACAGTCCTGCTAGTTTCCTTAACGCTTCGGCCTTATCAGTTTTTTCCCAGGGAAGGTCGAGGTCGGTTCTTCCGAAATGACCATAAGTCGCGGTTTGGCGATAAATTGGTCGACGAAGATCCAAAGCCTTTATGATGCCTGCCGGACGTAGATCAAACGTTTGCAAGATAAACTCAATGATCTTATCATCGGCGATTTTTCCCGTTCCAAACGTCTCAATCGAGACAGATACTGGACGAGCGACTCCGATGGCATAAGCAATTTGTAATTCACAACGGTCTGCTAATCCCGCGGCAACAACATTTTTGGCCACATAACGAGCTGCATAGGCACCTGAACGGTCAACTTTTGTGGGATCCTTGCCGGAGAATGCACCACCGCCATGGCGAGCCATGCCGCCATAGGTGTCCACAATAATCTTACGTCCCGTCAGACCGCAATCCCCTTGAGGTCCGCCAATTACAAAACGACCCGTAGGGTTGATGAAATACTTGGTATCCTCATCTAAGAGCTCTCTAGGGATGGTTGGATACACAACGTATTGCAGCAAATCGCGTCGGATTTGGTCTTGAGTAACATCTGGGTGATGCTGTGTGGAAATCACAACGGTATCCACCCGAATTGGTTTGTTATCCTCATACTCCACGGTCACCTGAGTTTTTCCATCCGGACGCAGGTAGCTCAGAAAATCAGATTTTCGCATTTCACTGAGTTTACGTGCTAAACGATGAGCTAAATCAATTGGAATCGGCATGTAGCTTTCGCTTTCATTCGTTGCATAACCAAACATCATGCCTTGGTCACCGGCCCCGATCGCTTCGATATCACTTTCGGTCATTTCGCCAGACTTTGATTCTAAGGAGCGATTTACCCCTAACGCTATATCGGCAGATTGTTCTCCGATTGACGTTAATACTGCGCAGGTATCGGCATCAAAGCCATATTTAGCCCGAGTATACCCGACAGAACGGACTGTCTCCCGAACAACATGAGGAATATCCACATAACACGTGGTCGTGATCTCACCGCAGACTAGAACCAATCCTGTCGTTACGGTTGTTTCACACGCCACTCGAGCATTAGGATCTAACTCATAAATTGCATCTAAAATGGCATCTGAAATTTGATCACAGATCTTATCAGGATGCCCTTCAGTCACAGACTCGGATGTAAATAATTTTTTAACCATTTAGTTCACTCCTTTGTTTCGATACCGAGGATCTTGGCAATCTCACGAACGAGATGTCGAGCAACCTCAAGTTTGCTCATTTGAGGGAGATCTATTTTTCTTCCGTCAGGGAAGAGAAAACTGACAATGTTAGTAGCGCTTCCAAAGCCAGCGCCCGGTTTAGTAATATCATTAGCCACTAAGAGATTGACATTCTTCTTTTGCAGTTTATCTTGAGCGTTAGCCAATAGGTTTTCCGTCTCAGCTGCAAAACCAATAAGAACCTGAGACGTCTTCTTTCGCCCAAGTTCGGCTAAGATATCCGGATTCGGAACCAACTCAAGGGTATAGCCGGCCCCTGTTTTTTTAATTTTTTGTTCAGCTTCATACGCCGGACGATAGTCTGCAACCGCTGCGGCTTTAATGACAACATCCATTTCGAGAAATAGCTCTAAAACTACATGATACATCTCCTGGGCCGTTTGCACTGATATTCGTTTCACTCCATGAGGGGTTGGCAAATCGGTTGGCGCACTGACAAGTATAGTCTCCGCACCAGCTTCCTGGAGCGCTTGAGCGATGGCATAACCCATCCGCCCAGAACTTCTGTTACCTAGATATCGAACTGGATCAAGCGGTTCTTGGGTTCCACCCGCAGTCACCAGAGCTTTCTTACCTTTTAAGCAATCCGACCCAGCGAAAAAACCAGCTAAGGATTCAATAATCTTGACTGGTTCGCTCATGCGTCCCTCTCCATCAGTCCCACACGCTTGAAAGCCCGTGTCAGGGCCAATGACGTGGATTCCGCGATCCTTAAGGAGTGCCAAATTGGTTTGTGTCGCCGGATGGTGATACATTGCGTGGTTCATGGCCGGCGCCACAAAGATCGGTGCGCGAGTGGCTAAAAGAACTGTCGAAAGAAAATCATCTGCTAAACCTATAGCCATCTTCGCCAATACATTGGCGGTGGCTGGCGCAATAATGACTGCATCCACATGCTCCGCTAAGGCGATATGTTCTATATTCCAACGTTTAGGCGCGTCAAAAAGATCTACATACACTGGGTTGGATGAAAGACTCTGCAGAGTAAGTGGAGTAATAAACTCCGTTGCAGATTTCGTCATAACGACATGTACTTGGGCGTGCAGCTTGCGTAAGCGACTAATAACTTCCGCCGCTTTATAAGCTGCAATTCCACCTGAAACTCCAACGAGAATTTTTCTCTTGGTCAACATTAGGATATCTCTGCCTCTGGGGTACATTCATAGGTAAATTTAGCATGTGAAATCTCCTCGAGTGAAATACTGACCGGTTTCACACCCTTAGCTAAATCTTCATGCTTCCCCTCTTCCATAATCGTACGCGCCCGCTTGGCAACAACTATGACCAATGTGTATTTACTATCCACCTTATTCATTAGCAGATCAAGTGAAGGTTGTTTCATTTATATTCCCCCTTAAAAACAAACGGTTTTCGTTTGACGCGACATTTTTCCGCAACTAGTATACTTTTCAATTTATCAACAGCCAATGGAACTTCATCGTTAATAACAACATAATCATACTCAGTCACATATTCTAGTTCACGAATTGCCGTGGCTAAGCGTTTCTGAATGACTTCCTCACTCTCCGTTCCACGTTTGTGAATACGTTCAGAGAGAACATCCAACGAAGGCGGAACGATAAAAGTAAAAACCCCTTGAGGAAAACGCTTTTTGATTTGCAAAGCCCCTTGAATTTCAATTTCTAAAATAACATCCATCCCATCCTTTATGGCCTGCTCAACCGCAAATCGTGGAGTTCCATAATAATGGTCACAAAACTCGGCCCATTCCAACATCTCGTCACGAGCTAACATGACTTCAAACTCCTGCCGCTGACGAAAATAATAATGAATCCCTTCTACTTCACCCGGGCGAGGACACCTTGTCGTAGATGAGACAGAATATCTCAGGTCAGGCATTTGACGCAGTAATTCTTGACAAAGCGTTCCTTTGCCTGCCCCAGAAGGGCCAGATATTACAATTAATAGTCCATGATTGTTTTCCACACTACACCTCTAGTCTGCCGGATCTTCTACGTGGTTATTGGCCTCTTTCGTTGAAAGACGATGAGCCACTGTTTCAGGTTGGACTGCGGAAAGAATCACATGATGGCTATCACAGATAATCACAGCGCGTGTACGTCGACCATATGTCGCATCAATAAGCATACCCGCATCCCGTGCTTCTTGGATAATACGTTTGATTGGGGCGGATTCCGGGCTCACAATCGAAATAATTCGGTTGGCAGAAACAATATTGCCGAACCCAATGTTAATGAGCTTAATGTCCAAGATGAATCCTCCATTACTCAAGATTTTGGATTTGCTCGCGCACTTTTTCCAATTCACTCTTTACACTAACTACTTGTTGACCAATTTTTAAATCATTAGCTTTTGAACCGATGGTATTGATTTCTCGGTTCATTTCTTGAAGTAGAAAATCCAGTCGACGTCCGACTGAGTCGTTACTTTTCAGGGCATCGCGCCCTTGGGATAGATGACTGTCAAAGCGAACTAACTCTTCCGTAATCGATGCACGATCCGCAAAATAAACCACTTCGTTTGCTAATCGAGTTGCATCCAATTCAACTTCTCCTAAGAGAGTCTGAATGCGTTCCTGCAATCGCTCTTGATAATCTGTCACTACATAGGGCGATCTCTCTGCAATTAAGTGCAGATACTCGGTAATAAGCTCAAGTCTAAGGAGTAGGTCGCACGTTAATTTTTCTCCTTCGATACGACGCATTTTCCCGAAACTATCGGAGGCTATTCTAAGTGCCTCAGCACACGTGCCCCACAAAGCATCAAGATCCATCTCTGGTTCCACGACCGAAAGAACCTCTGGTAAAGAAACTAATCGGTAAATATCTGTTTCATACACTGTATGTAGGGCTAAAGCGAGATCCTTCAATGTCTTATCATACGTCAGTGCCAAATCATTGTCAACCTTCGCCAATCTCTTTCGTCCTTCTGTTTCCACCACATTAAGATACACTTCAATCCGACCGCGCTGGAACTTTTCTTGGAGTATTTTACGAATCCGTTCCTCAAAACTACTTAAGTTTCGAGGGGTCCTTACCACAATCTCCAAAAACCGGTGATTAACAGATTTCAGTTCAATAGCTACTTGATATCCGCTACCACTGGCTTCTCCTCGACCAAATCCCGTCATGCTATTTGCCATATGCCACCTGGCGAATCAATCAACCAGGTCATTCACCTCCTACTTAATCTAATAAGCCAGAACTTCTTTCTTTATATTATATCAGAATGGATATATTACCAAAACTTCCTCACGCGTTAACGCGTTATGGGGACGGTCCTTTTAACACATTTTTAGTGTGTAAAAGGACCGTCCCCATAACATACCTAGAAATCATAACACGCATAACACATAACACGCTGATACGCCCTTTTGCAATTTTTTTACTTAACCTCCAGCCATTCCCCTTTAAACACATACGTCGCAGGGCCAGTCATATAGACGTGATTGTCGGCTCCCCATTCTATCAATAAATCTCCACCTGGAAGATGGACCGTCACTGAGCGTTCTGTTTGATCATTGAGCACGGCAGCAACTACGGAAGCGCAGGCACCCGTACCACAGGCCAGCGTTGGTCCTGCGCCCCGCTCCCAAACTTTCATGGTAATATCCTGAGGTGTATTGACCCGAATAAACTCAACATTGGTTTTACGCGGAAACAGCAGATGGTTCTCAATCGCCGGGCCAACACGCTCAAAATCAAGTGCCCCAAAATCCTCCACAAAAATAATGCAGTGCGGGTTCCCCATGGAAACTGCCGAATATTGAAATATTTGTCCTAACACTTCAATGGGCTGTCCTACTACTGGTTCTCCTTGGCCCATAACAGGAATGAGGTCAGCTCGCAAAATGGGCTCTCCCATATCAACTCGCACCCCATGAACTTGACCTTCTTTAACCTCTAAATCAAGTGTCAAGACCCCCGCCAGCGTTTCCACACGCATTGGATTAAGTAGAACCAGCCCTTGATCGTAAACATACCGTGCAAAACAACGGATAGCATTCCCACACATTTCAGGTTCAGAACCATCAGGGTTAAAGATGCGCATCCGGGCATCTGCGACGCTCGAAGGCAGAATCACGGCTAATCCGTCTCCCCCAACTCCGAATTGTCGGTGGCAAAGCATCTTGGCTAACGTTGGGTAATCCTCGTCGACCGAAACAGAAAAATGGTCTAGGAAAACAAAATCATTCCCCAGACCATGCATTTTTATAAACTCCATCGTGCATCCCCCTCTTGTTTCTCCATCATACGCATTGTCTCTTTAAAAGAATACTACGCCAGATGAAGTGGGTCAACCATTTGAAACCAAGTATACACGTGGAGGAGGTGAGTTATATATTATACGTTGCGAACGTCTCAACAAGGGTGCTGATAAAGATGAACCGATTAAGAAGCTGAAGTTCAACCTTCGAACCTCGGGCATAACTCATAACTCATAACTCACAACTCAGATTTCGATCCTCGATCTTCGAACTTCGAACCTCGAACCTCGAACCTCGAACCTCGAACCTCGAACCTCGAACCCCGAATTACCCCTTGGCTATAACTGTTCTTCCTTGCCAACTGTTCTTTAAAAGTCGAGAAAATCCAAGTAAGACGGACGGACCACCGGCTACACAAAGGATAAGAATCCATTGCCAACCAACTAATGGGACAGTCTTAAAAATCGCTTGTAAGGGAGCAAGGTATATGACACTAAGTTGCATAATCGTTGATACCATGACTGCTCCTACTAGGTATGGATTTGTAAAGAGACCCACCTCGAAAATCCCACGTTCTTCAGAACGGCAATCAAAGACATGAAACAACTGAGAAAACACTAGTGTAGTAAAGGCCATAGTTCGCGCTCCTAGAATATTCACTCCCATAAAGAGGGCCACTACGAATACGATAAGAGTTCCAAGTCCAATCATGGTCCCTCGTATTACTATTTTGCTGGCCAGCCCTCGAGCAAAAATACTTTCTCCCGGAGTCCTTGGCGGACGACTCATAATGCCTGGTTCAGCTCTGTCTACCCCTAAAGCCATCGCTGGTAAGCCGTCTGTGACGAGATTAACCCAGAGGATTTGAATAGGTAGCAAGGGTAGTGGTAAACCCACAAGGGTAGCCAAAAACATGGTTAACACTTCTCCTAAGTTACAGGAAAGCAAGTAACGAATAAACTTCCGAATATTGTCGTAAATCCCACGACCTTCTTCCACAGCAGCAACAATCGTTGCAAAATTATCATCGCCTAAAACCATAGCAGAAGCTTCTTTCGTGACATCCGTGCCAGTCAAACCCATAGCTACCCCAATATCAGCTTCTTTAACCGCAGGGGCATCATTCACTCCGTCCCCTGTCATGGCAACTACTTGCCCTCGCTTTTTAAAGGCCCTTACAATTCTCAGTTTATCTTTTGGTGTCACGCGTGCATAGACGGAAATATCCATGACTCTTTCATTCAAATCCCGTTCAGACATCCGCTCAAGGTCTTCTCCTGTGATGACTCCGCTCTTTGATCCGCGGAACATCCCCAACTCATGAGCGACAGCTTCTGCTGTTAAGCGATGATCGCCTGTAATCATCACCGGTTTAATACCGGCCTGCCGACATACTTTTATCGCTCTGACAGCACTGGCTCGTGGAGGGTCAATCATCCCTAGTAACCCGACAAACGTTAAGCCTTCTTCAACATGCTCATCTAGAGGGTCTAAATCTGACAACGGTTTCTCTGCTACTGCTAGGATGCGAAGCGCATGCCGAGCCATTTCATCATTAGCCCGCATAATGTGTTGCTTGCGTTCAGTGGACAGCTCTACGACTCCTTGAGCAGTTAACTCTTGTCGACAAAGCCTTAGCACCATGTCTGGTGCCCCTTTGACATAGACCATACGCCCCTGCTTAGTCTGATACACAACACTCATTCGTTTCCGATCGGAGTCAAAGGGCAGCTCCCCGATCCGCTCTTGTTTGCGCTCCAGAACTTCTCTCCATATCCCCGCCTTGGCTGCAGCTACCAGCAAGGCCCCTTCTGTTGGATCCCCCTCAATCCCCCATGGTGCATCATTCCCCTTCGATCGAAAGAGACCAGCAACTTGAACCCCCTTCTTGGTCAACGTAGAATTGTTGCAAAGGGCTGCAATTTGTAACCCTTCTCGAAGAGGATCCCGTTTTTTCTCCGGATCGGCACCATAAAATTCCCCTTTGGGATCATACCCTTGTCCTGAGACAGTAATCCTTCGACCATCTGAATATATTTGACGCACAGTCATTTCATTCTGGGTTAGCGTCCCTGTCTTGTCAGAACAAATCACCGTCGCACATCCCAAGGTTTCCACGGCTGGAAGCTTCCTAATAATCGCCTTCCGTTTGACCATTCGTTGCACTCCCACGGCCAAAGCTACAGTGACAATCGCTGGCAGTCCTTCTGGAATAGCCGCCACCGCCAACGACACACCCGTGAAGAACATCTTGTAAAAGCCCTCTCCTCTTAAAACTCCCGTGATTACGACCGCTGTACAAACCAAAAAGCTGATCAGTACCAACCATTTACCCAGTTCAGCTAATCGCTTTTGCAAGGGTGTTTCTTCATCTTCTACACTCTGAATCATTCCTGCAATGACGCCCATTTCCGTTTCCATCCCGGTCGCCACAACAACGCCTGCCCCCCGTCCATTGACGACTGAGGTCCCCATATAGCCCATATTCTTACGATCTGCCATAGGGGTGAGTTCCTCTTCTATCGGTAAAATGCTTTTACTTACAGGATGGGATTCTCCCGTAAGTGCTGACTCTTCGACTTGCATATTGACGGCTTGGATCCATCGTACGTCCGCCGGAATGCGATCCCCTGCTTCTAGAAGAACAATATCACCAGGCACAACTTCGGCGGCTGGAATTCGCTGTTCCATGCCTTCCCTTAAGACACGCGCCTCAGGGGCTGTGAGGGAACGCAGAGACTCCATGGAACGCTCCGCGCGATACTCCTGCACAAAGCCTAAGATAGCATTAATAATCAGAATCGATAGAATCGTAACTGCATCCGCTATTTCGCCCAAAAGTCCGGAGACAACTGTGGCGGCAAGTAAGACCAAGACCATAAAATCTTTAAATTGCCCCATGAACAGAAAAACAGGGTGAATCCCCTTTTTTACTGCTAGAACATTTTTCCCGACCTCAAGGATCCGACGATGAACCTCTTTGACGCTCAACCCCTTAGCCGGATGTACATCCAAGACCTTGGCCACATCCAGCCAAGGTAATACATGCCATGCCTGTTGCCGCATGCCCTTTTTCCCCCTTTTTCCTACTTCATGCATCGAGTATTGTGCCTCGTACCGTGTACGGGCAATTCATGAATTGCCCCTACGTATTGCCTCGTTGCTCGTGCCTCGTGCAAGTGGCTTTGTCCCTTTAGTAGTACATGCTTATTCTCAAAAGGGGAGAAAAATGCCTCGACAAACCAAGTGTGTTATACTAAAAAAACGAGTCAGGCATATGAAAGAAAATAACGAGTCTAAGATGCCACGGATAGTTTGCGTCAGACAAGGAGGTATGTTTACCTCATAGCGGGCTATTAGGTGAACATGCCGACGCAGTATGGCACAAACTAGACTGGCATACTGACTTGTTATTTTTTTGAATGTGCCTTAGTGGATGAAAGGAGTTCCGACATGGCCTTAGACGGTGTGACCCTCGCCTATTTAGTGAACGAGCTAGCTCCCCAACTTATCGGAGCACGTATCGATAAAATTTTCCAACCAGAAAAGGATGAAATTCATCTCTTATTAAGGCAACAGGGATCCCGGCGCCTCCTGCTTAGTACCAATGCAACCTCCCCCCGCTTCCACCTCACCCAGGAAAACAAGAAAAATCCTCCTTCCCCGCCCATGTTTTGTATGATTTTACGCAAACATCTTGAAGGTGGTAAACTAGTCAGCCTTTCTCAGAGTGAACTTGAACGAGTCGTGACCTTTAGCATTCAGAATTATAACGAACGCGGCGATTTAGTCACCCTACATCTTCACTTGGAAATCATGGGAAAACACAGCAATCTCATTCTCGTTGATCCGACCACAAATACGATTCTAGACGGGCTTAAGCGATACTCTCACTCTTTAAGCCGCTACCGCGAAGTGTTACCCGGACGAGCATATTTCGAGCCCCCCTCCCAGGGAAAACGTCCTCCTATCGAAGACGAAGAACTATGGAGAAAGGCACTTTATTCGGAAGATCTTGAACACCCGCTCACCGGTGCTTTGCTTGCCCTTTTCGCCGGGATTAGCCCGGAGTTAGCCCGAGAAATCGTCATTCAAGCTGGATTAGCTACAGACACCCTCCTCCATCAATGCGGAGATATTGACCTTTCACGGCTTTTCCAGGCTTATCGCCGGTTAAGCAACCCCGAAGGTGTTCCTGAGATTCAACCCTGCCTCTACTATAAATCCGCTCTTCAGGCTCCTCCCGTGGCGTTTAGCTTTATGCCCTTTCAACAATACCAAGAGTTAAGGCTGGAAAACGCGCCCTCCTTAAATGACGCGATCACGAGCTTTTACCAATCAAAATCCACCAATAACACCCTTGAATCCAAGCGAGGCTCTCTCCGTAAAATCGTCCAAGAACAACACGCCCATTTCAAGAAAAAACTTAAAATATATACAGAGGCAGAGTCCAAAGCAATGTCTAGTTTAATGTATCAACAATGGGGAGAACTCCTGACCGCAAACCTCTATCTTATTCCTCCAGGCTCGGCTGAAGCCACTGTCGAAAACTATTATGACCCGGCACTCTCTAAGGTGGTCATTCCTCTCAATCCTTATATTAGTGCCATTGACAACGCCCAGCACTATTACAAGCTTTATAATAAGGCGAAAGCCACCCTTCTCAACACTAAGACGCTCAAAGAAGCCGCACTCGAAGAATTAACCTACTTGGACTCCTTACAGGTTAGCTTGGACCAAGTGTCTTCCCTTGCAGAACTTGAGGAGATCCATCTTGAACTAGTGAGTCAAGGATATGTGGCTGGCAAACACTTAAAAAAAGAAACCTTTAAGCCTAAGAAAGGCCGCCTCAATACGAAGTCAAAGGCAAAGACGAAAGCACCTAAAGAGTCTATCCACCCGAGAGTCTATCGTTCTAGCCAGGGCAGAATTATCTATGTTGGAAAAAATAATACTCAAAACGATTGGCTGACCATGCGTAAAGGAAGGCCCAGTGATCTGTGGCTCCATGTCAAAGTCATTCCAGGGTCACACGTCCTAATTCCCCTTGAAGAGGGGGAAGAATTCCCAGATGACACTACCTTAGAAGAAGCAGCTGCACTGGCCATTTATTACAGCCAAGCGCGTGGTTCCTCTCAAGTTCCTGTGGATTATACCCATGTCAAACAGATCAGGAAACCTAATTCCGCTAAACCTGGAATGGTGATTTATGACCAAAACTGGACCTTGTATCTCACCCCCAAGCAGGAAGTCCTAGAGCGCTTGCTGTCAAGTGAAGGGCAATCAGACTGATACTCCGCGCGACTAAAGTCGGCGGGTTCTTAGGTACATAGACTTCCGATCCACTCTCGCTTACAGGCATGATATTCCATTTTATGGCAACAAGGCTGCCTTCATCCCCGTGACTGAAGTCAGAGGCTTTCGGCTACGCTTTTGTAAGTATACGGTGAGGAGTACTTAAATTGAAACAGAAAGAATTTTTCACTAAAATATATCAGATCGTAGATGATATCCCACCGGGAAGCGTTGCCACTTATGGCCTGATTGCCATTTTATCAGGCCAACCACAACGTTCTAGAATGGTCGGTCAAGCGCTACATCATGCCCCAGATTTTCTTAATATCCCATGTCATCGTGTAGTAAACTGCCAAGGTCGTTTAACACCCGACTGGGCAGATCAAAGGCAGCTATTAGCCGAAGAAGGCATCCAGTTTAAGAGAAACGGGTGCGTGGATTTGAAAGTGTATCTGTGGAAATCTCTAAGAAACGTAACGGCATTGGATTATTAATCAATGAACGATTCATGAAAGAAGATTAGAATTTACTTATACTTTTTCCATAATTCTTGGTTTTCCTGGGTCGCAGGGCGGACTTTTAACATCTGAAACAGCGGAAAGTTTTACCAAATAATAGCATTCTTCCCGAAACATATGATCCGGTATTAATGGATCAAGGATTCCTAAGACAGTTTTGCTAAGGAGCATTTCTTGAAGTTGGGTTAACAAATTCTTGAACTGTAAGATCTGCGTAGCTGCCTCGTGATTAAATTGCCCTAACGCCGGGAAATGCTGCACCGCCCTTGCGAAACCAGCCATTTCGAGAGCTTTCTGGTAGGACTTTTCAAGCAAGTTATTCATTCATGTGCAGATTCTGGCTCGACAGTGGAACGCAAACATTCCCCTAAAATCAAAAGCCCCGTTTGAGCACCAAACATACTCAAACGGGGCTTTGCAGTTTCTTCTGTTTAATGAACTTACTTACATCCTCGTCTTAATCCTATCAATCGCCTTAAGGGTATTCTCTCTAGTGCCAAAAGCAGTCAGTCGGAAATACCCCTCACCGTTCGCACCAAAGCCAGCTCCCGGTGTACCAACGACATGTGCATCCTCCATCAGTTTATCAAAAAACTCCCAAGAGTCCATATTGTTCGGAGTCTTCATCCAGATATACGGCGCATTCACTCCACCGAATATTGTATAGCCGGCTTCTTGTAAGCCCTCTCGAATAATCCTGGCATTTTCCATATAGTAATCAATAGTTTCTTTAATCTGTTGCTTTCCTTCTTCCGAGAACACGGCGACTGCTCCTGCTTGAACTGGATAAGACGCTCCATTGAATTTCGTGGTTTGTCTTCTTAGCCATAGCTGGTTAAGGCTATGGGCTGTACCCGTTGAATCATAGACCATGACTTCCTTCGGAACGATAGTGTACGCACAACGCGTTCCGGTAAAACCTGCCGTCTTGGAGAAACTTCGGAACTCTACAGCGACCTCTCGGGCGCCTTCGATCTCAAAAATACTGTGCGGAACGCCCTCTTCCCGAATAAATGCTTCATAAGCCGCATCAAACAAAAGGATCGCACGGTTTTCCCGAGCATAATCCACCCATTGTTTCAGCTCCACCTTAGAAAGCGTCATTCCGGTCGGGTTATTTGGGAAGCAGAGATAGATCAAATCCACGTGTGTCTCGGGTAGAGAAGGCTTCATGCCATTTTTTTCTGTACATGGCAGATACACAATCGTTTCATACTGTCCCTTTTCACTGTTGAACTTCCCCGTTCGCCCAGCCATTACATTGCTATCGACATAAACCGGATAAACGGGATCCGTAACGGCCATGATGTTATCAATCCCGAAAAGTTCTTGAAAATTTGCGGTATCACTTTTCGCTCCATCGCTTACAAAAACTTCGTCGACAGAGAGTTCCACTCCACGCGGGGTGAAATCATTTTCGATGATCTTTTCGATCAGAAACTGATAGCCTTGTTCCGGACCATACCCTCGAAAGGTATTCGCACTTCCCATCTCTTCAACACCCTTATGCATCGCTTCAATGACAGCAGGTGGCAGGGGACGTGTCACGTCTCCGATTCCCAGTCGAATGATATCGGCCTTCGGACTGCTTGCTTTAAAGTGGTTTACTCGGCGAGCAATTTCTGAAAAAAGATAGCTCCCCGATAACTTAAGATAGTTCTCATTCACAAGTGCCATATGTAATCCTACTCCTTCATTTTTAGTTGAACGAGTTTACTCATCCCACAGATTTGCATTGTTATAGATTATATTAATTAATTGGAGATTTTGCAACTCAGGAGACCAAGTATACATTGAACACAAATTTACCCACCAATATATAAACGAATCGACAGGTACTTAGTAACCGAACTAAGCGCCTGTCGATTCGTGGGTCTGTGTTAAGGCATAAGAAAGAAAATAACAAGTCAAAGATGCCATGGATATTTTGTGTCAGACAAGGAGGTATATTCCCCTCATAGCGGGGCTATTAGGGGAATATACTGACGCAGTATGGCGCAAAATAGACTGGCATACTGACTTGTTATTTTCTTGAATGTGCCTAAGGTATGAGAAGCTTTAATAGTTGCCTTTTGAATTCTAAGGCATCACTAGAAAGCAGCAGTTCCTCAGGATCGCGTGGGTGGGGAAATGGAATAATAAACTCATGAATAATACGAGCAGGACGTTGGCTTAAAACAACAACTCTGTCAGAAAGAAGAATAGCCTCATCAATATCGTGAGTGATCAATAGGACCGTATGGCGAGTCCGATTCCAAATCTTTAAAAGCCAGCGTTGCATTTCCCGTCGAGTCAAAGCGTCCAGAGCACCGAAGGGTTCGTCGAGGAGCAACGTTTTTTTGCCAAAGAGAATCGTTCGCAGCAACGCCCCTCGTTGCCGCATACCACCGGATAATTGGTGTGGGTAATGCTCAGAAAATGGAGCTAGACCAAATTGATTTAACCATTCCTTAGCCTCAACCTGCGCTTTGCGTTTGTCTTTATGCAGAATCTCGCATCCCAAGAGCACGTTCTCAAGCAGGGTACGCCAGGGCAGCAGTAAATCCTTTTGAGGCATATAACCGACATTCCCTAGTGTCCCCTGGATCGCTTCACCATCTAATATTATCTCCCCAGTATCCGGAAGCTCAATTCCAGCTAAGAGATTGCAGATTGTACTCTTTCCACAGCCGGAAGGCCCGATTATAGAAACAAAGGAACCCGTCTCAATCTCTAAATCCAGAGCATGCAAAACCTCCATGGATGGGCTCTTTTGTGGGTTAACGTAAGCTTTGGAAAGGCCTCTCAGAGATAGTCCCATTGTGGTCCTCCTTAGGATTTAGGCTTGAAATACTGACAAGGTATTTTTATGAATTTGCTTTAGGCATATGAAAGAAAATAACAAGTCAAAGATGCCTTGGATATTTTGCGTCAGACAAGGAGGTATGTTCACCTCATAGTGGGGCTATTAGGTGAACATGCCGACACAGTATGACGTTAAATAGACTGGCATACTGACTGGTTATTTACTTGAATGTGCCTTAGGCAAAAAATCGTTCGTGTACGCCTTAGTGGAATCGATCATCTTCGGCAACAAATTACGCTCAACGAGCCATTTCGCATAGCGTTCCCATACGTCTGCCTTCTGTATCCCCCACTGGGCTGCATCGGCTTGATACCTAGGACTGAGCCAAGTCTGGCTGCTACGTATTAAGTCGGCATTTGCTTCAGGTGCATTCTTGATTAAGATCTCAGCTGATTCCAGCGGATTCTGGATCGAATATTGATAACCTTCACTCACCGCTTGCATAAAATGGCGAATTAGCTCAGGTTGAGCTTCTGTCATTTTCTCGCTGGTAATCAGGACGGGAGTATAAAAATCCAGTGCTGGGTCTACGTCTTTAAGCCAAATCATATTTAAAGTCTGTTTCCGCAACTCTGCCTCAATGCCAGTCCAACCATAAAAAATCCAGGTTAAATCAATGTCTTTGGTTAAAGACATGAGTTGATCCGCTTCTCCAATATTGATCATTTTAAGCTTGGAGAAATCCGCGTTTTCCTTTTGCATGAGTGCTTTGACAATAGCATCTTCTGATGGTAGGCCCCAACCGCCGTAGGTCTTCCCTTCAAAATCTTTGGCATTTAGAATATTCTTAGAAGTTGGTGACGCAAAACCTGAGGTGTTATGTTGCAAAATAGCGGCTAAGGAAAGAATCGGTACATCATTCGCCCGTGCCGTCGTCACTTGTTCCTGATGACTCACTCCAAAGTTGGATTTTCCGGCCGCTACCAGTTGCTCGACACTTCCTGAGCTAGAAGGCTGGATGATTTGAACATCTAAACCCGCCTTAGCAAAATACCCCTTCTCTTGAGCGACAAAGAGACCGGTGTGATTTGTATTTGGGGTCCAGTCCAACATCAAGGTAACCGTGGTAAGTGGTTTAGGATCGGTGGAAGTAGGTGAAGCGGGCGCAGTAGGTGAAGCCCCACAACCTGACAGTATTAGAATAGAAATAATTAATAAAGCAAGCAACTTTTTCATAATATAATCTCTCCTATAATTTACTTCTGCATTAGCTAAACGAGTTTAATCACTCGATGGTATCTTGGTTTTTACTATGGATCCAAGGTAAGGCAAGTCGTGCTAGGATGGTAATTAGGGCGTAGTAGAGAAAACTCAAGGCGGTGATCGTAAATATCGCAGCAAAAACACGGTCTGTTAAAAACGAGTGGGACGAACGCGTCAGATAAACGCCTAACCCCGAACTAGAACCCAGCCATTCTGCAATGACAGCCCCCATTACGCTATAGGTGGCGGCAATTTTCAGTCCTGCGAAAAATGAGGGTAGAGCGTGTGGCCAGCGCACCATATAAAACATTTGCCAACGAGATGCCCCCATACTTCTTAATAAATTCAGAAGGTCAATATCGGTTAATTCGAGTCCTTCGATTAAACTAATGGTAACCGGGAAATAACATACTATAATGACGATCATAATTTTAGGTAATAGGCCATAACCCAGCCAGAGGATCAAAAGAGGGGCAATGGCTATCAGAGGAACCGTTTGAGAAATAATTAAGAACGGATATAATAGGCGTTTAATCCATGGGGATAGAATCATTGCGCCTGCTGTAATCAGACTTAAGACAACTGCCAACGTAAAGCCAACCGTAGTTTCAACTAACGTTGTGAGGGTATGCATCCAAATAAGCTGGCGAGTCTCCCATAAGGCGTTGACGATTTGAGTGGGAGCGGGCAGAAGCCATAAAGGAACTTGAGCAGCCGTAATCACTATTTGCCATACCCCTAGAAGAAAGAGAAAGAATAATAGGGATGGGATCCCTTTCCACTTTAACCATCCCATTATTTATTTCGATATTTGTCGATTTTTTCGCCAATTGTTGAACCTGTCGGAACATAGTCCATTTTTATGTAGGACATCACTCTAGAGGCTCCAGCACGAATGCATGCTTCCTGAGCTTCTTTAATGATTTCCCACAGTTGATCGGGTTCACCCTCCATGGTTGTCTCCATAGGACCCACTTCGTAGGGAACCCCACTGGCTGCAATAATTTTGATCGCCTCGTCCACCACTTCAAAGATACGGGATTCTTCGACCTTAGGAACCACCTGTAAGGCCATAATGATTTTCGCCATCGCACAATTTCCTCCTTCGAACTAGTTTTTCGTGATTTCGGTAGGGGACTCTGATCATAAAAAAACACCGCATGTAATGCGGCGTACTTATTCTCTAATCCTCCCTACGCTGGCATTACCCAGATCAGGTTAAGGGTCGGGCATAACGCCCCTCTCAGCCAGAAATTTCCAGCTCCCCTGTTACCATATTAAATTGTATTTTATTCTAACATAATAGGCGTTCCCGTGCAAGCTTAAATTCCTCCAATCGTGAGACTCCCACTTTTACAAGTGGGAGGAGGAGGTAGAGTCCCCCACCGTAGTCTCGATGTTCAACTTTAGTTGATCGAGTTCACTTCGTCAATTCTTGGACGTCAATAATTGGTGGGATTTTAAATAGTCTAGAATTTTTTGCTTTTCACTTGCTTCGACATGAATAATAGGTTGAGGTTTTTGGGCTATAACTCCAGCCCATTTGGTATAAAGAGTTTGGGTATATAATTTACCTGTGATAGGATTTGTATAGCTAAGACAGATAACAATAAACTGTGGGTTGATATCGGCTGGACTGAAGTCAGTACTTTTCATGCTCAGCAGCAAACTTGTGGTGGTATCTCTAGGAATATCGTTAACTACAGTATAATCATCAACGAGCACCGGCTGTTGTAACATGGTTTCGTCAAAGACGATGGTTTTACTGGAAAGGTTCGTTGCAGGATGAGTTCCTACGTTATTGAATTTGAATTCGAAACTAAGTTTGTCAGTTTGATGGACAGAAGGCGATTCTTTGAAGGTGAAATATGGGCGTGCTGCTTCGCGCTGAGTCTGCCAAGTTGTGACAGAGATAAAGACCGATACAAGCGAGACGAAAGCAAAGATTGCCGTTGATACCGTAACGACAGTGCCTGACCAATCACGTTTTCTGATATCCCAAGACATAGCTTCCCCCTATTTCTAACAGTTAGTTTGACTATATATATTGATAAAGTGTTTGAAACATTCACTATAAGGTAGAATTGATTAAAGAACGTGTAAAGGAGATTGAATTATGAATTATTCTGACCTTGAACAATCGGAAGAGAATATGCTTGAGCAACTAAGTCGCATGGCTGAAACAAGCGGTAAGATTCAACCTGACTTATATAGAAAATATGAAGTCAAAAGAGGTCTTCGTGATTTAGATGGGAAAGGAGTACTAGTTGGCTTAACTGAGATCGGCGAAGTCCATTCTTATATTCTTGATGAAGGGGAAATAGTGCCGGTACCAGGGCGATTAATTTATCGAGGCATGGATATTAAGGATATCGTCCATGGTTTTATGGTCGATAAACGCTATGGCTTCGAAGAGACTGCCTATTTACTGCTTTTTGGAAATCTCCCAGATCAAACCGCTCAAAAGGAGTTTAAGCAACTGCTTTCCCTTTATCAAAGGCTACCTGAAGATTTTGCTCGGGATATGATTTTAAAAGCCCCGAGCAAAGATATCATGAATACGTTGGCGAGAAGTGTATTGGCTCTGTACTCTTTTGACGATAATCCTGATGACACATCCATGAAAAATGTCCTCAAACAGTGTCTTCGATTAATTGCCTGTTTTCCATCGTTAGCCGTCTATGGTTTTCAAGCATTCTCTCATTACCATGGCAACCAAAGCTTATATCTTCACAGTCCCCGCGCTGATTTGAGTATTGCTGAGAATGTTCTCTCCATGCTGAGACCGGATAGTAACTATACCCAGTTAGAAGCGACACTACTTGATCTGGCGCTAGTCCTGCATGCTGAACATGGTGGAGGTAACAATTCATCCTTTGTGACTCACGTCGTGACTTCCACAGGTACGGATACCTACTCTGCGATGGCTGCAGCGATTGGCGCACTCAAAGGACCGCGACATGGAGGAGCGAATATCAAAGTTGTCGAGATGTTTAATGATATCAAAGACAACTTGCTGGATTGGAACGATGATCAAGAGATTGAACGCTACCTAACCCGGATCCTATCTAAAGATGCCTTTGATCGGTCTGGATTAATCTATGGAATCGGACATGCAGTATACTCTATATCCGATCCGAGGGCAGTCATTCTTAAGGATTATGCTGGCCAGCTTGCCCATGAAAAGGGACTGGAAGACGAATTTACCCTCTATGCAAAGATAGAAAGCCTTGCGCCGAGAGTGATTGCAGAGCACAACACCATGTACAAAGCGGTTAGCGCCAATGTTGATTTCTATTCAGGCTTTGTTTACAAGATGCTCAATATCCCAGTCGAAATGTTTACACCCATTTTTGCAATTTCCAGAATCGTAGGTTGGAGTGCTCATCGCATGGAGGAAATTGCCAATGCTGGGAAGATTATAAGACCAGCCTATAAAAGCGTGGCTCCCAGAAGAAAGTATACTAACATGAATGAGCGATCCTGATTTAGTATTGTGTACGCAAACGAGCCCCTCTGGAATGATTCCAAGGGGGCTCGTATGACCGTATTTATCTAAGACTCCAATTCTACAATTATGGGCCTCACTTAAGATGGACTGTTTTTAAGGACGTAAAATAACTTTGATAGCCGTATCATCTTTATCTACTAACTCAAAGGCTTCTTTAATTTGATCGAGCTTAAACTCATGGGTAATCAATGATTTGATATCAATCAGCCCTTGAATGACCGGTCGAAGGGTTTTGGGAGTCCAGACAAATCGTTCACGCCAAGAATGATGAACTAGGCAGGTATTGATGAATTCTATACCATCGTCATGCCACCGACTGATATCTAAGGTTACCGGTTGGGTGATCCAGCTATACCATACAAACTTCCCATTATGTTTAACCATTTTCGTACACATATTTATAGCTTCTTGGCTACCTGCAGCCTCCACCACCACATCTGCGCCTTGGCCTTTGGTTAACTCGGCAATTAGCTGGACTGCATCTTGTTGTGTAGAATTTATGACAATATCCGCACCAAGCTTTTTAGCGAGAGCTAGTTTGCCCTCTAACACATCAACGACGATGACTTTCTCCGCGCCCTTGTGTTTGGCACATTGAGCGATAATCTGACCTGCATAACCGCCACCCATGACGACAACGGTATCCCCTAATTGAACCCCTGAGTTCATACCAGAATACATCGCACAGGCCGTGGGCTCACCCAAAGCCGCCAATTCCATATCTAATCCTTCTGGTACTGGTTGAAGTTCCCATTCTCTTGCATTAAAATATTCCGCCAGGTTGTTATTCCAACCAAAGGCAATTACTTTGTCCCCGACCTTATATTCCCGAACTTTAGAACCCACTTCTACGACAGTACCGCCACTTTCGTGCCCTAATTTGAACGGGAACTCAGGCTTTTGGCGAAACTCGGCGGTCTGGGGCGGCATCTGCCCTCTGTAAAAGGTTTTATCCGACCCACAAATTCCAATTAAATGGTTTTTAACAATAACCTCATCAGGTCCACATTCCAAATTACGATCGACGAGAAAAATTTCGTAGGGCTTATTAAGTAAGGCTGCTTTCGTTGTTATTCCCATTCATTCCACTCCTATTTTTCAAATTTTGTCCTGGCGACCGCTTTCTTTTTTTGACACTATTGCGTTCAATACTTACTTTTATAGTTAGCCCTGAGTTCTTTGTAAGTTCAAACGAGCTCGTCAAGCTAGTATGAATTCCGGATCAGACACTTTTAAGGAACCCAAATATCCTTGATTGAGTGGCTGGCCCAATTTGTGATACATTACGCCGGCTTCTTGTACGTCCCCCGCAAATAAAAGGCCAGTTAAGCGCCCATCTTCGAGTAACAGTTTTTGATAGACCCCTGAAGTGGGCTGACTTAGAATAATTTCTTCCACACCTGGGCCACCTTCAATTCTCCCCAAGGAAATAACCTGTAGCCCAAAGAGTTGAATTGAGTTCATCGCGTTACTGCCAGCATAGGCTTCCTCAGACCCAGCCATACTGGCTCCAGCAATTTTACCTTGCTGAACAGCAGTCAGCCACAACGCCCTGAGCATCGACTCACCGGTAAGCATACTCCTGGCTTGGGCGATATCCCCTGCTGCATAGATTGTCGGAGCACTTGATTGCATATATTCGTTAACTACGATTCCCCTTTCAATTTGCACGCTGCCCGACCTCAGGAAATCTATGTTTGGTATTACCCCAACGGATACGATAACCAGCTCAGCCTCGAGAAATTGATTTACTGTTTGAACACCTTCAACCTTATTGTCCTTAACTTGTAAAGCTTTAACCTCGGTCCCCAGGAAAACCTGTACTCCTTGCTGCACGATGGCCTTGAGTAGCATTTCGCCGGCAGCTTGATCTAGTTGAGCAGGCATAAGGCGGTCCGCCATTTCTACAACACTCACGGTGATGCCGTAGGAATTTAGGGCACGGGCAGCCTGTAAACCTACGAGACCTCCGCCGATTATCACAGCATTTTTGACTTCTGGTAATAGCTTCTTGATCGCTTCGGAATCAGCTTTATTCCAGAGAGAAAAGACCCCTTCAATTCCCCTATCAATCCAACCTGGAATACAGGGACGCGAACCTGTAGCAAGCAGCAGTTTATCATAGGGGATTCTCCCACCGTCCTCTAAAATCACCACGTTCTCTTGCTCTAGTACCTGTTCTACCCTATGCCCGAGTCTGGTTTCAACTCGGTTAAGCTCATAAAAATCAGCACCCCGAATATAAATATCTTGTTCTTCGATCTCATTAGTCATATACTCCGGGGTTGTAATTCGGCTATAAGGAAGGTTAGCCTCTTGAGCTATTAAGATAATTTTCCCCGTATGGTCGAGCTTGCGAATCTGTTCGATCGCATTTGTCCCCGCAGGGCCATTACCCACAATCACATAAACCAATGGTGTAACCCCCTGTCTATACTTCGTCAAAGCACCATATTTCAACCAATTCCTCAAGCAGTCTCTGCGCCCTTTTGGGGTTAAAGACTCCACACACACACGGAGTGGCCAAGTATTCTCCTGCATCTTGAGCCGTGCGTTTGCCCCTCTTAACATCAAGCAGCATTTGCCGAACAAAATGCTGTGAAACCATACCATGCCCACACATGGTCGTTATTTCAAGTAACTCATCCTCTGGAAGCCTCGTAAGCTTGCCTCGAATACCGACTGAGTACTCGACCGTATGACGCTCAATCCCAGCGTCCTTACAAGCCTGTTCTACATGCTCAACGATCCCTGAAACAATGATCGAAACTCCGAGATCTGCTTCTTTAAGCTCTTTCAGCACGTCTTTGAGCTTCTCTCGATCCGTAAACACAGCGTGCACGATCGAAGTATCTACCACGTTATTAATAATTTTATCCTTACTGACCAGAAATTTACCACCGGTTTTCATATCTCCCAGATTAACGTGGTCATATTTATCCAGAATTCGTAAGAATTCCTGTAAAGCATACTTGGAATTGACTTCATTGAAGCCTTTGGCGGTCATGGAAAAAACGACATAATCTTGTTGTAAATTGTCTTCGTTTCCCCGTCGATGAAGGGTATGGCTCACTGTACAACCGCTCCTTTCACGTTCAGGTGACCTAATCCTAAATTAGTTTTTCCATTCATGGAAAACCATTTATGGTTATCACGCATAATGGGTACCATTGGGTCCGACAGATCCTCATTGACTCTGGCTACTAAATCGATGGAAAAGACGGTATTGATTTCTTCTGCGACCTTTTCCATCGTTTCGAGCACAGGGATTATTTTATTTAAGGGGATAATCATTTCAATGATCGCGGAAAGAACTTTTTCACTCAGAACCTCAGGGTTCATCTCCCCAGTTTCTTTATTCTTGAGTAATCCTGTTAACGGATTATTAGTCTCAAACTCCACGCCTAATTTGGCTAAGGCTTTAAATACCTTTTCCGCGTCACGCATACGGGCTCCTGTGCCTGGTCGTCCCATCTCTGCGGCCATTCCGGCGTAACCACGTTTATAACGATTGGTAATATCATTAGTTTTCATCTCTTCTGTACCACGGCCTGGGACCCGGGTTTCCTTATGTTCCGCTAATGGATTACTAAAGGTCCCTCTGATGGACCGTGGCCAACCGTGGAATGGTTGATTAAGGGCCTCTACGGGGCATACCTTGGCCCTGTAGCATATCCCACAATCTACGCATTCATCTTCATCAATAGTGCAATGGACTTTGGTCCCTTTTCCACTTCGGGTGAAATTAATCACTCCCATAGTGCAAAACGGCCTGCATTGTCCACAACCTACACATTTTTTCGCATCAATTTGCATAACTTAGCCCTCCTTTCAGATTGACTCTTGCTTTCAGTTACTCAAAACATTTCGCCACTGTTTCCACTAATTCCTTAGGTCCACAATACTCAATGACTTTACCGATTTCTTCTGAAATCTTGGCACTACCCGCAACGGGTAACGGAGTCCCTGTGAATACCTTGGCTCCTGTCTGAGCAAGTGCTAAGGCCATTTGCAAATCTCTAGCAGTCGTTAATTCTGGGAATACTGCTAACACATTTCCTGCTCCAGCAAACTCGAGCACTTCAAGGATCTTACCAGCATCGCTTTCCCCACCCACACTAGAGATAAGTGGAGCAGCCTCCTGCTTTTTCGGATTTAAATAACCATATTTAGCGAGGGTTACCGCTGAATTTCCATAGGTTAGACAGAGAACGTTCTTCAGACCTAACGTTTTGGCAAGTTCCAAGCTCGCTTGATCTTCAGTGAGCTTAAGATTCGAGCCACCGCCAATCACACAGATCCCCTTGACCAAACCTTGATCCAGCTGCGCCTTAATCCACTGAGGGTCGATGGCCCCCACCGCTAAAGCACTCTCAACTTGATTAGAACCTTTCACTTTCGTCAAATCACGCCCCGCATAAGCCGCAATGCCCTTCAGGAACACCTCTCTAAGAGCCTCTTTGGTGTAAACTGCTGAAGCGACCACGGTATGATAGCCCACAGCGGGAATCCTTCCGTTGCCAAGACTCTCTCCGATTAGATATAAATCGACGAGCCCAGTTAAAATAGCAAATTCAGTTGTTCCCGCGTTACATGCAGTATTAAAATCAAACGCTGTGGAGAAATCTCCAGCTAGAACGACATTGAGACCATCGCTCGCGCCTTGTTGGATCGCTTCCTGCTTAAGTTCATCGATTAACTCGAGGGCGCTAGCTTGTAATGAAGGGCTCGCACCATCTAAGCAAATGTTAACAGCGCTGGCCTTGAGTACAGCTAAGCCGACCCATCGGGACTGACTTTTGCACTGACCATATAATACCACTGCCAAATCGGCGTTAAAGCTCACAAGCTTAATTTGTTGAGCTCCTAGACTCTTCAAGTAACTCATGATATTCGATTTACACTGGTTCTGAGCGTATGCTAACTCTGAGAACTTGAGGGTTAAACCAGTTACTAAGTCGACCGCACTCTCTCCACTAACTGACCATTTAGCCGCGGCTGATTGCAGCAGGTCTGGAGTAATCACACCATCTATTGCTTTCTGTCTTAGTTCTGCTAACATTTGCGTGACTGAAGCAACCAACTCACATTTTTGACTGGCTTGTCGAGTTAACCAGGCAAAGGCAAGCTCATCTTTTCCTAACCCACAGACTGTGCTGATTTCCTCGGGACGAAACGGATTTAAGCGGCATGGCCCCTGTAGACACTCATGACAGCTTAACCCTAATTGGCTAAATCCATCTTGGGGCAACATCCCCTCATATTTATTCCAGGAAAGTTGAAGCCCCTCAGTTTTAGCTTTCAACAAATAGTCCCTAGCGGCGGTGTCCATCGTTTTTCTTCGAACTTGACGCATGAAATAAAATCCCTCCTTTAATTCAATCAATCGGAGACTCCCACTTCATAAAAGGGAGAACACTCCACTCTGCAATCCTTCACTTCTTAAAAACACTGATTAGTAGGTTAGCCCAGACTGTCTTTTTTGCTTCAACTGAAGTGCATAGTCCTCAGGTGAGATCTCCTGTAAGGCTCCTGTCGGGCAGGCCGCCACACAATAAGGTTGCGGCATTTGAAAACACTGATCACATTTATCTGCAGAGTGTTTCTCATAGACGGGAGCTATGACTCCATAAGGGCAAACCATAACACACATCCAGCAGGAGATACATTTGTTTCCATCGACAAAAACACAACCACTCTTTTCATCCCGTTGCATTGCCCCGGTTGAGCAGATTTCCAAACATGGAGAATCTTCGCAGTGCCTACACTGAATTGGGACCGGATTTTCCCCATCCCATTCCACATACACCCTAGGCCGCGGCAGGATGTGCTCCTGGACAGCATCCGTCAAAGACTTGCTTATGGAACTTCGTTCTACCGCACACCTTAATTCACAGGTTTTACATCCCAAACAACGGTTTTGATCTACAAAAATCCGCTTATGCATTTGCTATCCCCCTTTCAACTAAGTAATCTATTCGTGCTCCAGCCTTAATCTCCCTATTTTGTTTCATTGTTTTCATTGTTTTCAGGGAAATATGAATAGTTAATGAATTTATCATTAATAGTCGTAATCAATAACAATAACACGAAAAATATAGGATTCGATCAAAAATTCTGATATTATAGACAAAGGAATAAATCTAAGACTCATTGTCTTAGGAGGTATTATGGGAAAACCACTTCCTTTACGTGTTCGTGTTTTCATAACAACTGCGATTAGTAGCCTAATACCGCTTATTTTAGCTATGAGCATTTTGCATTTTAGTTTTATTAATAGCTTTGAGCAGCAAATTGCTACTCAAGCCCTGGATATTGCGACACTCGCCGCTCAACGCGAGGATGTTAAGGCAGGATATTTTTCGGAAACACCGGCCCTGCATCTACAGTCGATAGCTGAAGAAATCCGTCAAAATACTCACGCAGCCTTTATAGTCTTTATTGATAGAGATGGCAAACGCCATAGTCATCCGAACGCAACCTTAATTGGCTTACCCTTTACGGGTGGGGATGAAGGTCTCGCTCTACAGGGCCAATCGTATACCTCTAAAGCTATAGGGATATCAGGTCCCTCAATTAGAGCTTTTGCTCCCATTTTTAACGGCTCCCAACAAATCGGAGCTGTAGCGGTAGGGTATTTTGAGCCTGGAATTTCCTTAACGCTTTCGAAAATTTATAAAATCTTTTATTTGGTCATTCCTATCAGTTTTTTATTAATTTTGTTCTTTTCAATTCTATTGGCTAATAACATCAAAAACTTAATCTTCGGAATGGAACCCATAGAAATCGCCACCTTGCTTAAAGAACGCGACTGCATGCTTCAATCCGTTAAGGAAGGGATAATTGCGATTGACCAGAATTGTAAGGTTACAGTCGTTAACCAAGCAGCCCAAAATCTATTTCCGCTAGGTACGAAATTTATTGGACGTCATATTTCGGAGTTGATCCCCGATTCCCAACTTCCGCTTGTTTTGAATACTCAACAACCCTTAGCCGACGAGCAGTTATTGATCAATGGAAACATCGTCCTCACGAATCGTCATGCCTTAGTTATTAAGAAAAAGGTCATGGGCGCAATTGCCACCTTCCGCCCCTTAACTGAAGTTAGCCACATTGCTGAAGAACTGACTGGGGTAAGGAAAATCGTCGAAGCCCTACGGGCACGCACTCATGAATTTCTGAACAAACTCCATGTTATCTCAGGCCTCATTCAACTTGAAGCGTATGACGAAGCGAAAAGCTATATTTCGACGATTACCTTGAAAGAACAGTCATTAGTCAGTTTTCTGATCGTTAATATTCACTGTAGCGCTGTCGTCGGACTATTAACCGGTAAAGCGAGCGAAGCTCAGGAAAAGCAAATTAATCTGGTAATTGACACTAAAAGCAGACTCCTCGCTCTCCCTGAGTATTTTGATGAACATGCTTTGATTGTAGTTTTAGGCAATTTGATTGAGAATGCCTTTGATGCCGTTGCTGACCAGACAAATCGATTAGTTCAGGTGCTCATTAAACAAAGTCCCCAAGATATTTGTCTTGAAGTACAAGACAGCGGCACAGGAATTCCCATTGAATACCGCCAGCGGGTATTTGAGGCTGGTTTTACCTCTAAAGAGCATGGCCAAGGTTTTGGTCTTCCTAATTGCAAAAACCGGATTGACGTTGCAGGAGGGATGATCACCTTTGACACTACCGATCATGGATCGATTTTCCGAGTCATCATTCCCTATAATCTACCTTAACACTTAAATTTCAGTTAGTGTTGTTATGAAAGGAGTGTTTGCACTTGGAACCCATTAAGGTATTCATTGTTGAAGATGATCCTATGGTGGCTAGAATAAATAAGCGATTTACGGAAAAAATGGTGCCCTTTAAAGTCGTTGGGGTAACTAATAATGAAAACGATGCCTTACTACAAATCATTGAAACCAAGCCTGATTTGGTTTTATTGGATATCTATTTGACGAATGGAAACGGTTTAAACATTTTAAAAAAAATTCGTGATAAGAAAATATCCACGGATATCATACTAGTGACAGCCGCTAAGGACAGTTCAACAATCCAGGAGGCCTTACGCTATGGTGCAGTGGACTATCTGATTAAGCCCTTTGATATGGAGCGTCTCCAACAGGCCCTACAAAGCTATCTCAGGCGACAGCTGATGATGTCAAGCAACTCAGATTTATGCCAGTATGATCTTGATAAACTTAATACTCCCGTTGAAATTATTAGTGAAATCGTCCCTCGAACGAAATCTATCCCTCTGCCTAAAGGTGTTCATCAATTAACCCTAGATCAAATCTTGTGTTTCCTTAATAAACAAGAAACAACTCTCTCTTGTCGGCATATTGCCTTAGAACTAACTATTTCGAAGATAACTGTGTGGCGTTACTTAGAATACTTAGTCGAAACTGGACAGGTGCAAGTCGAATTAGAGTACGGGACCATTGGACGTCCGACAAAACGCTACAGGATAGTTCCGCGTGATCTTGGCAACGTAAACTCGTTCAACTAAGGACTAACTTTTACCACGAAAATAGCAACCAATGTCGCTTGGTATTCAGACATAAGCACATTGGTTGCCTTATTTTTTGCCATTTAGGCCTTTGCTTTCGCGTGTTTAATATCAAGTTTTTTACATCACCGAAGGTAAGTACGTACTAATAATCGGAACGTAGGTTATCACTGCTAAAATTCCCAACATGACTGCGATATAAACCTTTAGATACGGAAAAGTCTCAACCAAAGGAACATTTCCGACTGAACACGCTGTCAGTAAGACAGAGGCAACCGGTGGTGTTTGCTGACCAATTCCAAGGTTAATGGTTACTATGATACCGAAGTGTATCGGATCAATACCTAAGTCACGAATCAAGGGCATGATAATCGGTATAATCATAATTATCGCAGCAGCAGAATGCATGAACATTCCTACGACCAAAAGAAAGACATTAAGGATTGCCAATACGGCAATTGGGTTATTTGTGATAGTCGTTACCCAGGCAGCCAATCCCTGAGGGATTTGCTCACTCGTCAAGAACCACCCAATAACTGCTGAAGCGGAAATAATAATCATGACAACGGCCGTCTGATTTGCAGCTCTCAGCAGAAGTTCCGGGACTTGTTTCCACTTTAAGTCCTTGTAAATAAACATGCCAATCAAGAATGCAGCAACAGAGGCGACAGCTGCAGCTTCCGTAGGGGTAAATATTCCTCCCCAGATTCCACCGAGAATAATAAACGGTATAGTTAGTGCCCAAAATGCTTCTTTAAAGGTCTTCCCAACAGCCGGAAAGGAAAACGTAGAAGCGGCTTCCCATTTATTCTTACTTGCATAAACGTGATTTACGCCCATTAAGACAATCCCTACAATTAAGCCTGGGAAAATACCTGCTATAAACAAATCTGATACGCTGACACCGGCCATAACCCCGTACAGAATCATGGGAATGCTAGGGGGTAGAATAATAGCCATAGTCGCAGCCACAGACACTAAGGCCGTAGCAAAACCCTGTGGGTAACCTTTTTTCTTCATTTCTGGTATCAAAACACCGCCCAAAGCGGCAGCGCCAGCAACAGCGGATCCTGAAATTTCAGCAAAGATCATAGACGTTACAACGGTTACTTGCGCAAGTCCTCCGACAGCAAAACCAACCAGACTACCTGCGAAATTAACGAGTCGTTGGGATAAATTCACAGCACCCATTAACTCTCCAACCACCATAAATAACGGAATGGCGAGAAGGGGGAAGTTATTAGTACCATCGAATAAAATAATTGGCAACATATCTAAAGGCGCACCAGTCAGGAAAAATAGCGCTACCCCGATGACTGCTAAAGCAAAGCCTATTGGCAGTCCCAAAAGCACTAAGCCTATAATCCCTCCAATTAGTATCGCTGCAATCATTGACTCTCACCTCTTTTAAACGAATTTATGGTATCTGACAAAAAGCCAATCATCATAATCGCACTACCTATAGGCAGGATTAAATAAGCTACTCCTTTAGTAATAGGAAGAGATACAGTCTCAGCTGTCATCGCACTCATTGCTAAGTTATAGCCAGTAATCAAAATAATTACGAAGAAAAGGAGCATAACTATATTGAAGATCGTTTGAATAATTAAGCGTATCGATTTCGGAAGCATATCGAACAAGGATTCAAAACGTATATGGGTTTTTTCAAAAACAGCATAAGCAGATCCCAGAAAGGTAATCCAAACAAGCGTAAACCCAGAAAATTCACCTGTCCATGTTGCTGAATCTTGTAGTACGAAACGTGTGAATACTCCCCAAGCCACTGCCAACGTAATCGCGGTCATTAATAGGACGAGAGTCCATTTTAATCCTTCCGTAATGATCCGATCAATTCTACTTAGGAACTGCATTTGATTCGCCCCCTCTAGTTTTACCAATTTAATAACTCATGTCCCTTTATCCTGTGATAGAATCAAAAGCCACAACACATGAATTAAGAGACATGAGTTGGATTCTAAAGCACTATAGATTTTTAACTACTCTTTAGCTGTTTTTACTACTTTATCAACAAAAGCAGGATCAAGCGTTTGTTTGAGCAAATCAATGACAGGTCCTGTTTTGGCTTGGAATGCTGCTACATCTGCAGTGTTAACCTGCATCCCTGCTGCCTTAAATTTCGCTAGTAGCTCACCCTCTACTTTTGATCCATATTCACGTGTATAATCTCCAGCGTCAACGGCTGCTTTTTTAAGCAGTTTCTGCTGGTCAGGTGTTAATTTGTCAAACCATACCTTACTGGCAACTAGGTAAGCAGGGGTATAGTTATGATTAGTAATCGACAGATATTTTTGAATTTCTGCGAAGCGTCCTGCTTCAATTTGAACATATGGATTTTCTTGTCCGTCAAAGACTCCCTGCTGTAACGCTGTAAATACTTCACTGAAATCCGCTGTTGCAGGATTAGCGCCGAACTCTTTAAACATTGCAACCCGAAGTTTACTTTCTGGTACGCGAAGTTTAATACCTTTTAAATCTTCTGGAACGTTAATCGGACGTTTGTTATTCGTGATATGGCGGAAACCATTTTCCCAGAAGCCTAAACCATACATACCATATTTCTCAAATAATGGTTGAAAGTCTTGCGTCCACATCGGTCCATGGGCAAATTTAGCGACTGCGGCGGCATCTTTAAATAAGAAGGGGATATCAAAAACTCCAAATTTAGGATCTATTTGTGCCATAACAGTTGAAGGAAGGGACATATGGATTGCACCAGTCTTATGGGCATCAATCGCGGCAAGATCTTTTGCCAATTGACCATCTGGATAAACTTGAACCTCTATATCTCCCTTGGAGCGTTCTTCAACGAGCGCTTTAAACTTCTGAGCCCCTTCAAACATTGCTCCACCTTTACTGGATGTCGAGGAAAGCTTAACAGTGAGACTTGGCTTTTTAGCAGCTTCAGTTGGAGCAGCAGGCTTATCTACAGCAGTTGTTCCACACCCAAGGAGTGCAACAGAGAGAACCGACACGAGTAACCCACTAAGAATGTGATTTTTTTTCAAAACAATTCCCCTCTTCTTTAAAAATTTTATATATTCATAAGCATATAATCAGGTTTCTTTACCACCTCACCTCCATGTAATGTGTTAACCTTAGAGCATTTAAAACAAGTTAATTTCGAAGGAGTATATTGAATGACTTCCCTCAAAAATTGTTCTCAACCAGATTATTGCAAGTTCTGTGCCAACACTTCAGTAAACTTCGTTCCAAGCCCAATTGCACTATTCCTAGTTAGTGTCTCTTGCTTATCTGTCTCAAGTGTAGTTATTTAAATATTTTCAAATAACTATAATAGTCGCTAGATTCAGTTTTTAATAAGCCTAAAAGAGTTTCTATACTGAAACAAAAACCTGTTTTTCGGGACAAATACTGTTTCAATATCGAAACCATTAGAAGAATACGCTTTGTATTGGGCCAGCGTGAGACTCCCCACTGAGTCCTGATCCCAGCTTTAGATGAACTCATTAGGTGATAGCATTATTTTTCGTGATTCATATAATATAGTCCTATTTAATTTCATTTTTTTCATTTATTTCTTATTATTTTGAATATATTAAATAGTTAATTTTTGATCTTTGAATAGGTCTTAGCCAGCAACTGAACTGGATGCACGACTTGCCCTGACAACCCGTGACATTTCATTCCGTAACTTAACTGCATCGTGCACGTTGGGCAACTGGTGGCCACCACCTCTGCCTTGGCAGTAATGATGTTACTAATCTTCCGCTCGAGTACTTTCATAGATAGCTCGTGATGCATAATACTGAAACTTCCCGCAGACCCACAGCAACGGTCTGCTTCCTTCATTTCTCGGAATTCTACACCCGGAATCGCCTTTAGCAACTCACGTGGTTGTTTGAAAACATTTTGCCCTCGTTTTAAGTGACACGGGTCATGATAGGTTACCACAACATTAACTGGATTAGGACCTGGCTGGACACCCGTTTTCTCCATCAAAAACTTACTAAGATCATAAACTTTACTACTCAATTCTATGGCTTGGTTATATTCGTCAGTACCTGGCTCAAAAAGTTTCTGATAACTTTCCGCTAAAGTTGCTGAACAGGATGAGCAATCCGTTACAATTGCATCCGCTTGTGTCTCCAGTAGAACCTTCATATTGTTTTTGGCCATTTGCACCATAGTATCCGTATCTCCATAGGCTAAATGCGGCATACCACAACACTGTATGGCTGGAGTTATTACTTCACAGCCATGCCTGGCTAGTACGTCCACTCCAGTAACTGCAACATCCGGATAAATCAAATTGGTTGCACACCCTAGAAAATAAGCCACCCGGAAACGTTTTTCTCCATAAGGCTTAACAACTTCAGGGATCCGTCCGCGAGCCGGTCGTTTTGAAACATCCGGTAATATTTTAGCTCCCGCACTCATTGTTTCGGGCAAATGATCAATTAGTTTGGATCTAGTTAAAACGTCATTTAATCCCGTCTTTTGATAAAGCTTGACAAGCGAAAAGGACGCTTGTAGTAAAGCTGGACGAGTTAAGAATCCTTTAAGCAACGCCCTCTTGACAATGTTTTTATCTAAAACATCCTCAAGGTAATCTCGCACTCCCACCACAATCTCATCCGTAATGACCCCAGACGGACAATTGACTGCACAAGTTTTACAAAGTAGGCACCCATATAGCTTTTCAGACAGTTCCGCAGATGCTTCGATCTTTCCGTCTTGAAGAAGCTTTACTAAGGCCAGCCTCCCTCGTGGTGAGTCTGGTTCTCTCTTTGACTCGGAGAAGATAGGACAACTCGCACGGCACTCACCACAGCGCACGCACTTCTTAAGTTCTTCAGCAAAATCAATTCGATACGTTGTTTTCATACGTTTACCTCTCAGCCCATATCTTACCAGGATTCATAATTCCTTTTGGATCAATGGCATCCTTGATAATTCTCATGATCTCCAAGGCCTTACCGTGTTCCGCTTCCATAAATTGACTCCGTGTAAAACCTACTCCGTGTTCTCCAGTGGTCGTTCCTTCCAGCTCTAAAGCCAGTTGATGAATATCATCTGCCACGCGGTGAGCTGCTTCGACCTCTTCCGGTTTTAAGGGATCAATAATTGGAGCTGTATGCATATTCCCGTCTCCAATATGACCATAGATGACCACGAGCGTATTATGTTTTGCCCCAATTTCCTTAATTCTTCGTAATGCTTCAGGGACTCTGGCCATCGGGAAACAAACGTCCTCACCACAAAATATCCTTGTTGAGCCTACTTTAACACGGGCTGATGCTGCGCCGATTACAGCACGTCCTTGCCAAAGCTTCGCCATACGTTGAGCGTCCGTCGCCCATTCTACTGAGCTTGCCCGCTTTTCTGCGATCTCTTTAACTTGTTGTCCCTCAAAGTCAACTGCTGCCTTGCTGCCAGTGACTTCGAAAAACAAAGCTGCTTCCGCTTCTGGAAGCTTAAGATCCGGTTGAAATTTATTGGCGGCTTTAATCCCAGAGTCATCCAAGATCTCAATACCCGAAGGAATAATCCCATTCTTAAACACTTCTAATACTGTTGCAGCGGCATCATCCAAACTGGAAAACAACGTAAGCAGAATTCCTCTTACTGGAGGTTTCGGTAGTATTTTCAGCCTAATCTGTGTTATGACACCTAAAGTACCTTCTGATCCAACGTATAGGCTCGTAAGATTAATCCCTGAAACACTTTTCAAGGCTCTTGAGTGTAAGCCCCCAGTCTTCATGACCTCCCCATCCGGTAAGACAACTTCCAAACCGAGGACATATTGACCCGTGTTCCCAAACTTCACTGCACGCAACCCGCTGGCATTGTTCCCGACCATGCCCCCAATCGTCGCCATTTTAGAGCTTCCTGGGTCAGGTGGAAAAAACAACCCATAAGGTGAAAGAGCAACATTGAGGTCTGCGTGCACTATCCCTGGTCTTACAACTACTTGCATGTTGCTCTCATCAATTTCCACGATGTCGGTCCAACCCGAAAGGTCTAGTACAATACCACCCTTAACCGCTACACTCCCTCCTGTCTGACCGGAGCCAGCCCCCCTAGGTGTAACAGGTATCTCATGTTGATAAGCATAGCGCATGATTTTTTGAACGTCCTCCGTGCTCATAGGACAGACAACGACATCAGGATAGTATTCATTAAGCTGGGATAAGAAAGAACTGTCATAAGTATAGGTATACCGTTCAAGCTTACTTGAAATTACCTTTTCCGCACCGAGCAACGCTTGCATATCTTCCACTAATTTACTTTGTTTTGACATACGCGAACCCCTTCTTCCTTGTATTCCCCTATCCGCACCCTCGAATAGGTTACCTAATTAGATAACTCCTTTAACTGCAGCTTGTGCTACCGTTCGAGGAGAGGCTAAATAGATACTAGCCAGAGTAGACCCGATTCGGCCAGGCGTATTTTTAATCGTCGTTGTGATCGCTACGTCTCCTTCGGCTAATACTCCAAAATGCTTACCCGGACATGGGCCACACCCAGGCGGCATTATGATTGCGCCCCGCTCCCTAATGAGTGTGCTTATGCCTTTGTTATCCATCTCTTTGGCCACTTGTCGCGATGCGGGAGTAATGATGAAGGTAACATCAGGGTGTACGGATTGTTCTCTTAAGATTTCAGCGATCACTTCCATATCTTCTATCCGTCCGGACGAACACCCACCAGCGATTGCCATTGTCACTGCCGTACCCCTCAGTTCGTGTACAAATCTAACCTCAGAGGGGGACGGAGGGATAGCTATCATAGCCTCGATTTCATGGGCATATAGGGCAAAGTCAGCTCGTTCTTCCTCTCCTAGTGGAGCTATGAAGGCTGTGATAGCCCCAGCCTCAGGTAGAAAGTTACAAATAGTCATCCGTCCTGCATCGCTCAACCCATTAATCAACGACCCCGATAAGGCTACAGCCTTTCCCTTAATCTGATCACCCAGTTTCCAGCTAAGATATAAGGCCACATCTCGCGGTAAAACTCCTTGATTTAATCCACCATCTAATTGAAGGGACAGTACCTTGGGTACCTTGAGTTTTAATTTCCCAGTCTTCATAACAGGAATTAGCGCTTCCGGTGCTACTGAAAAAGCAATGGCTCCAAAGGCTCCTGCCGTCGCAACATGCCCGTCCGCTCCAGCAATAATCATACCTGGCCAAAGAGAGAGCTTTTCCGCTACCACTTGGTGTAAGACTCCTTCGCCTTGATTATAAAGCACACAGCCCTGCAACTTAGAAAACGCGGCGAACTCTTTTTGAAAAGCGCGGTCTTCTGGAGTTGGAGCTGGAAAAGCATGATCGACCGTGAAAACTACTCTCCGTCCCTCCAGTACTCTTTCTTTTGGATTCCATAGCTTGAGTAACTTCGGTCCGGTTCCATCGTGAGCCAGCATTAAGTCAACGTCTACCTCGATGTCCTGCCCTTGAGTAATTTCAAGCGCTCCCGCACTGCGTGCTAGATTCTTATAGAAATAACCCGTCAATAACCTAACACCTGCCTTCTGAAATTAGTAGAACTTGAAGAACCATTCATCATTAGTTAATTTAGAAGGCCGAAATAACTTAGCCATTATTTACACGTTCAAATTGCACTTACGCAACCTAAGAAAAAAATTTAATTCTTTAGAACTAGGCTTAAGGAAAGGCACCGCTCTTTAAACCAGAGACTCTTTATCTGAGTGCCTTTTCCCTTACGCTATATAAGACATCATAAATTTTATACATGGTTCATTTTAAATTATATCGTCCAATAAGTTTATAAAGTTAGCTTCCAAATTGGCACGCTCTTGGAATTTGGAATCCAAAGGAGTGAAACGAAAATCAAGTGCCTGATTACCCAGAATTTCCTCGCCTACTCCTAATGCCATAACTTGACCGGAATTTTTCAGCCCTTTGGTAACATCCGCAACTCCAAATAGACTATTATCTAAGACAACTACCACATCAGGTCTTGTATTATTAGCCGATCTTGCTCGGATTGGTTCATTCGAAACTCGTAAAATTGAATACATGGGCGCACCGGGACGAAATGCAGCAAAAGAATTAAATATTTGTACTTTTTTTCCCTGGCTCAAGGCGTGTTGGCCAAGGACTTTAACTAGCTTATCCACAGGTTGACCAAAGCGACCATGAAAGCGAATCTCAGTCATTCATCCTCACTCCCCTCTTCCATAGTGCCTATTCACTCCAGCTTGTATGCTTTGAATCGCTTCTGGTGTCAAATTCTTAAAACGCCCTTGGGGAGTCAGATAATCTTCAACAGGAATAAAGGACGGCTCAACATTACGAGTGCGCAGACCATCCTCCACTTCGTAAAGTTCAAAAAGACCACTTTCTACCGCTAAGCGTGCAAACTCAATAGTTTTCTCCTGGGGAATTTGCCAACCACGATGACAGGGCGCCAAGATATGAATGTAGGAAAAGCCCGGTTTTTCCGCAGCTTTCTTGAACTTAGCAATCAGATCTAGCGGATAAGCAATAGAAGCACTCGCCACATAATCTATTCCATGGGCCTCCATAATTGCTAGCATATTCTTCTTCTTGATCGTTTTGCCTTTCGACATGTTACTAGTAACCGCGTACATCGGCGTCTGACTACCCGTTTGTCCACCTGTATTCATGTACATCTCATTGTCGTAGCACACATGCAGCATGTGTTCATTACGTTCTGCCGCTCCCGTCAGAGCTTGGAAGCCAATATCCGCTGTACCTGCATCCCCTGCCCAAGAAACCACATTGACATCTTCGATTCCCTGCACCTCTAAGGCTGCCCTGATTCCTGAAGACACTGCTGGAGCAATCTCAAAGAGTGTATGGTAAAAGGGAATTTGCCAAGTTGTCTTAAGGTTTGAGCCACCCATTGTGGCCATGCATGAAGCTGGAATTGTCATAATCGTCCTGGAGCCTAAAGCCTTCATTGCTTGTCTTCCTGCAACGGCTGCCCCACAGCCCCCACAACCTGCATTTCCTTGACCAAATAATTCCTCTTTCGGCAAATCTGCGATAGATAGAGCCATGTTTGTTCCCTCCTTATAACCCGAACCACTCGGAAGCGGTTGCCTGATTCTCAGTTTTCTCTGAAAGTTCAAGTACTTTCTTGATTTCTTCCGACGTTACATCTCGGCCACCTAGCCCCACAATATAACTATTAATGCGTACTGTTTGCCCATAGAGGGCAGACTTAAGCTCATTGCCTAATGCCCCTCCAAGACCGAACACTATATTTTTATCACAAACGGTAACGAGTTGAACGTTTTTCAGAGCCTCACGGAGTGCTTGTGCTGGGAAAGGACGCCACGATCTAACCTTTACTAAGCCAACTTTTCGACCTTGCTTCCGCAGTTCATCCACTACGATTCGAGCATCACTAACCATCGATCCCATAGCTACGAACGCGTGCTCCGCATCCTCCATCTGATAAGCTTCGATTAATCCGAACCAATCCCGGCCAAACTCTTTCGCATAATCCGCGGCAGCACTGTCGATGACCGTTAGTGCCTGCTCCATGGCCTCATTTTGACGGAACTTATAATCCATATAAAAATCAGGACTAGCTACGGTATTGACCGATTGTGGGTTCTCGACATCTAGTGTACGAACTCGGTTCAAGGGCAAAAATTGATCCACGGTTTCTTGATTAGGGATTTCTACCTCCTCTGAGGTATGCGACTGGATGTAGCCTTCATAATTCACCATGACCGGTAGCCGAACTGTTTCGGCGATCTTAAAGGCTTGGACCATATTGTCAATTACTTCTTGATTGTTTTCACAAAAGAGCTGAATCCAACCACTTGCCCCTTGGGAAATTGCATCGCCTTGTTCCGGGAAACGGCTATGAGGCGCGGAAAGAGCACGATTTGCGACTGCCATCACCACCGGCTGACGTAAACCTGCCGTATGATAGACGACTTCTGTCATGTAGAGCAATCCTTGGGAATTCGTTACGGTAAAAGCCCTACTTCCAGCTAGACTAGCACCTAATGCCGCAGCTAAAGCACTATGGTCAGACTCAACTCGTACAAAACGAGTATTCAACTCACCATCGTCGATAAACTTACTAACTCGCTCCATTGCCGGAAAAGCAGGTGTAATCGGGTAATACGCAATAACTTCAATACGGGCAAGCTTTGCCCCATAGGCCGCTGCCTCGCTACCTGTTAACAATGTTGTATTCATTCATTTCCCCCCTTAACGGAAAACGCCCTGTACCCCTGAATACTCAGGGACCATTTGTATGGCATTCTCTTTACATTCATTGGCACAGATCCCGCACCCTTTACACAAGCTTAATATAAGTTCAATTTTACCCTCTTGCTGGATTAAGGCCCCATCTGGGCAAAATAACGTACAATCTAAGCACATATTGCATTTTTCGGAAATTACCGGATATTGAACACGCCATGTTATTCCCGTTGGCGTCTCCACTAGACTACCTGCCTTAGCCGTCGGGACAACTGGAAGATTTTTCACCACTGCATTTCCCTCCTTTCTTAATGTCATATTAGTGGTTAATGCAATATGCATGCCACAAATTAAAAAAAGAGCCGAAGCTCTTTTTAAAATAAAATTTACTGAATTTATAAGCCAATAGCACTTGTTAAAGCGTCTGCAATTTAAAGGATAGTACTGAATTTCAGTGGGCTTCTCTCGATGAATAGTTTCAAAAAAAGACATTCTTTATCCATCCAAGGAACACATTGTTACACTATTGTAACATATCAATACCCGCTTCTTGCATCTTCCTCCAAAGAGTGGTTCGACTTATTCCTAAACGCCGTGCAGTTTCGCTTTTATTACCCTTGCATTCCTTCAGAGCCTTTTGTATGGAACGAATTTCGGCTAACTCTACTTCGCCTCGTAATCTCTCTTCTCGTTTAGGAATACAGATCGTCTGCTTCCGGTCTAAAGATAGTGCCCTGGCCGTATCCTCCTCAGAAATCTCTCTCTCCCCGGTCAACATTACCAAACGCTCCATGGCATTACGCAACTCGCGAATGTTTCCGGGCCATGGATACTCCAATAGAATCTGTTCCGCGGCTGAAGAAAGCCCCCCTGCCCTCCGATTCATCTTTCGACTAAATTCATCTAAGAAATGACGAGCAATCACTAATACATCCTGTCCCCGATCAGCCAGATCTGGAACCACTATGGATAAGACATTGAGTCGATAATAAAGATCTTCACGAAAACTTGCCTTTTCGACCATTTCTTTCAGGTCCCGATGTGTAGCTGCCACGAGACGAACGTTCACAGGCAAAATACTATTATCCCCTAAACGCATGATCTCACCTTCTTCTAGCACACGAAGTAACTGAGCTTGCAACGAGGGTGCCATCTCTCCTACCTCGTCTAGAAATAAGGTTCCACCGTGAGCCATCTCGAATACCCCTGCCTTGCCACCTTTACGAGCTCCCGTAAAGGCACCTTCCACGTAGCCAAAAAGTTCACTTTCTAAGAGACTTTCTGGCAAAGCAGCGCAGTTTATCGCCACGAAAGATTCACATCGCCGCGGGCTTGCGTTATGAATCCCTTGCGCAAACAATTCTTTTCCCGATCCAGTCCTCCCCTGCAGGAGAACCGTAGAATCGACTTGAGCATACTCACGAGCCCATTTTATGGCATCTTTAATCGCTTGACTAGAACCCAAAATATCGTTAAAACGATGTTTTGCGACATGCCCTCTATCAGCTAAGGTACGTCGTACCTTATGTTCTAAACTTTGAAGTCGGTCTACAGACTGAAAGGTGGTAACGACGCCCTCTACCTTATCATCCACTTTGATAGGAATATGGTTAGCCACGACTTTTGAGCGGCCGATTTCCATAATCTCACCAACTTCTGCTTTACCCGTCGTTAGGACATTTTGGCAGTGAGATTTAGGTAGCACGTCAATGATCAGCCGCCCAATGGCCTTGTCCGCCGTCCATCCCGTGAGTTTCTGCGCAACTGGATTAAAAACGCTAATCCGTCCATCTCCATCTAAGGCGACGACACCGTCATAGGTAAAATCTAAGATAGCTTTTAGTTGTTCAAAACGTCGTTTTTCTAATTTGCGCACTGCCAAGACACGCCTAGCTTCCGCCAGGGCGCGTAGAACCGCTTCCCGTCCAGATTTAATGACCACGGCCTGCATTCCTTGTTTTTCTGCCTCATTGGTCATAGCTATTTTACCGATCACAACTTGTACATTGGCGGCTTTTAGCACATTGACGCCATTTAGAATGTCATCCTTCTGATCTTTAAGGGTATACTTGATAAAACTCTCGCCGACAAGCTCTTCGAAACTGGTTATCTCTTGGATGATTTCTGGAACATCGACAATGCCGATTGGGCTTCCGAGATTTTTAGCCTTTAAATACGCTTCTAAAATATCTAACCCACCGATCAGCACATCAATCACAGGCAGAGAAACTCCGGACTCTTTAATCATCCACGCCGTAACTCCCCGACTCACAAGCACGTGATATCCCAATTGCTCTGCTTCTAAGGCAAGTCTAACTCCATCCTCCATCCGGGCGACCCTTATATCGATCGCCGGTGCGCCTTCCTGAAGGCTAACCTCTTCAACCATACTGGCTAATTCTTGAAGCGGTGTGATAAATAAGATTTCAGCCATTCTCATGCCTCCCGGTTCCCTCGATGTTCAACTTTGGTTGAACGAGTTCACTAAAATTAATCACGATTATAGCTGCAATAACAAGTACGACCCCTAAAACTTGGTTGGCAAATAATTGCTCTCCTAAAATGAGGATGCTTAAAATGACGCCTTCCATCGGTTCAAACGTGCTGATGATTGACGCTTTGGCCGCACCAATCATTTTAACGCCTGCCGAAAGCGCAATAATTGCAATCACAGTAGAAACAAGGGCAATAAATAAGATGCCGAACCAGACATTTAAATCAATATTTAAGTTCATTTCCCCTTTAGCTAAGCAATATATCATAAATGTTAAGGCACTGAAGGTAATGGTATACGCTGCAGTGACGATTGAATGGACATTTCTAATTTTCTTTAATCCGAGTGCTAGAACATAAGCACCATTACAAACTGCAGCTAAAAAGGATAGTACGAGACCAATTATTTTAATATTTGAGTTTAAATCCGTTAGGATGAGGAAAATACCACAAAAAGCTATCATAAGTGCTACAATTTGCTTAATTGACATTTTTTCTTTGAGAAATATGAAGGCAAAAAGATTCACCAAGAAAGGGTACGTGTAAAATATCATCACATGCACGGATACCGGTATGTAACTCATCGCATTGAAATAGAAGCTGGTTGTTAAGAAATAAACCAATCCCCCAATTAAAAACATGATTAACAATTGTGTTTTATCAATCTTATAGTTTATTTCTTTTCTATTCACAAAAATATATCCCCATAAAAAGATGGAAGCAATCAAAAACCTAGTGGCTAACATAAAGCTGGGGGTTATATTATAAGTAAAGAGAATCTTTGCAACAGGTGCTGCGGCGCCAAAGCCAACCGCAGCAATTAAGATGAAAAACGTACCTTTAAGCAATTGTTTATCTTTCATTACTTTGTCTCCTACCAACCTGTCGTTGCACGTAAGCTAGCCTGAACTTCGCGGAACCTCCATTTAGATATTAACTTCTTCAAATAACGCCTTAAAGTGCGGCAATGCTTTCTCTATTTTATAATACGCGACACAATAAGCAATTCGAACGTAACCAGGGCAACCAAATACAGTGCCAGGAACAAGAAGTATGTTCTTCTTCTTAGCAAGATTGCAGAATTCAACATCATTCTCAATAGGAGTTTTAACAAACATGTAAAATGCGCCCTCGGGTTTAGTACATTGGTAGCCGTAGGATGAGAGCCCTTTATAAAGGAGTTCACGATTCCTGTTATAGGTATCAAGATCCACCCTTGCATCTAAACACTTAGCAACGACGCGCTGGAATAACGACGGAGCATTAACAAAGCCTAAAATACGATTGGCAATATTTGCTGCTGAAATAATATTTTCGTAATCAGCCACTTGATCCGGAATTACTAAATAACCTATCCTTTCGCCGGGTAACGAAAGGGATTTGCTGAAAGAATATCCTATGATCGTGTTCGCATAATATTTCGACAGGTAAGGCACTACAGCCTTATCATAAGCAAGTTCTCTGTACGGCTCATCCGAGACGAGATAAATGTCCGTACCAAATTCACGTTGCTTCTCTCGTAATATTTCTGAGAGCTTGATGATGGTATCTTCTGAATAGATGACACCGGTTGGATTATTCGGGGAATTGATAATAACTGCTTTAGTCTTACGGGTTATCTTCCCTTTGAATTCTTCGAGATTCGGTTGGAAATCAACCGTATTAGGGGAAACGATCACCAATTCGCCGTCATAATTTTTCACATAGTTTCTGTATTCGCCAAAAAAGGGTGCGAACGTAATGACCTCATCCTTTGGATTAAGCAATGTTTTGAAAATGACGTTTAAACCACCTGCTGCTCCAACGGTCATAAGAATGTTATTCTGTGTAAAAGTGGTCGAAAATTTTTCATTGATTGACTTGGCAATTGTTGCTCTTACATCTTCATAACCAGAGTTATTCATATACCCATGAATGCCCATGGAATTTCCAGTATTTATAACCTCTAAAATTGCATTTTTAACTTCCTTAGGTGGTTCAACATTGGGGTTTCCTAGGCTAAAATCAAAGACATTTTCCACTCCGTGAATTCCGGCAAGTCTTTTGCCTTCCTCAAACATAGCTCGTATAACCGAACTAGTTTTTACCTGTTCTTGCATTTTATCGGATATCATGGCGTTCAACCTTTCTTTTCTAAAATATTGTTTTCCAAGCCACTATGCTTGATCGGGTATGGAGCTAGGCTTCAATTAATCTCATTTTAATATGTTCTCTACTTATGTCAACAATTGAGTGAATCCATAAGACTTCTTACATAGACTTTGCTTTATCTCCATAGCAACGAGACAAAACAGACGGAAAGGAATCAATGGCGCTAATATCATACTCTCCCATCAAGCAAACTTGGAGCCAATTTCGCTTAAGCAAATAGGAGCTTCGGTAACTAAGGAAGTAACCCTCCTCTTCCAGTCTCTTTCCCACCGCCTCAGAACTAAGATACCTAGGAAGCTCAAAGGTAATAATATTGGGGGCAGCGTATTCCTCCGGTGCTATAACTTTTATATTTTGAGCTCTTAAACTACCCCTCAAGCGAGCCGCATGCTTAGCATTAATGAAAAAATCCCTAGACAATGTCAAACGCAGTGCCTGCTGCAAAGCATAGATAAAATTGGATGAATGGGTAAAAGGTACTCCCTCTGACTTACTATACAACTCTAGATCCATATAGCGAGGTAGGCCTTGGCTACTTAAAGCATGGTTATAAAAAACAAAGCACAACCCCGGATATGAACATAGAGCTTTTCCACTGACACCTGAGGCTAGAAACACTCCTGCAAGATCAACCGGCAATGCTCCAATAGCGCTAACACAATCCATACAGAGTAGAATATTTCGCTTCTTACAGATATGTTTCAGCTTAGCCAAATCATTAAGAATCCCTGTAGACGTCTCTAGGTGAACAGCCCATAGCCATCTTAGGGATGGGTCTTGATCAAGGGTAATTTCGAGATCCTCGTAGTTAAAGGCATCTCCCCACGCAGTCTTGTACTCCTTAATATCAAGCCTAATCCTACGGGCGTGGTCAATGAGCCGCTCGCCAAATTCTCCATTGCTAAGAACTAGACCTTTACCTTTATCCATTGAAAGCTTGGCTGCTACGACATCATTAGCAAGAGTCCCTGACCCCAATAGGATCTGAACGCTTTTTGAATTTACCAGGTGAGAGAGTACTCCTTGAATTTGGGCAATATCTTTCAGAAATTCATCGGACCGATGAGATACAGGAGTTTTAACAAAAGCCTGCTGAATCGCTTCATGAATCTTTACTGGTCCAGGAAGAAAGTTTACAATGTCTTCTTCACTAGGCTTTAGTCCAGGCTTTTCGGAATAGCTATTGATATTCCGAACTATTACTTCTCGCGTAAGGTACATCGGCTGAAACAAAGCTTTAGTGTTCCCGACAGGTGGCCCGAAGGGCACGAAGCCAAGATGCTTATATAATTTCAACTGTCGAACAGTTCCCGAAATGACCGCTAAATCATACCCCTGTTCGTTGCAATATTTAAAGAGTGTGTTCATCAACCCTACGAGGATTCGACCGCCCCTAACCTCTTTTTCTATTGAAAGCAGACGGATCTCGCATAATGCATTGTGAGGAGGCAAGTAGGTATCCAAATCGACTAGTTTAGAGTCTAACGAAAACGGACGTTTACTCCGACAGGCTAGCATTCCTAATAGCTTCCCATCACGTAAACAAATACAATAGGAATTTTCCGGGTGATACTTATCGATAAGCTTTTCCCCCGGATTAACACTATGTTGGGGGATCTCTTGCACAAATGTTTTATAGTTAAGAGCGTGAATTTGCTCAAACTCCCAGTCCTCTGTGGCGAGTTTAAAGGTTAAACCAGGACTCATTTCTAATCCCTCCTAGGTGTTGCTTTTCCTAACATTTTAAGTATGTTTTCTTTATGAGCAATAAGTAGTACCATTGTCAAGCTCAGAATCCCAATCATCTCATTTATCGAACCTGACATGTAGAAGGTAATGATTGGCGATCCCAGAATAACTATAAGTCCGCTTATAGCAAACTTTCTTGTGATTGCCCATAATCCCATAGTGATAGCAAACAGTACTAGGGCCAGCTGGGGATCAATAACAACTATTCCTCCAAAAGCAGTAGCGACTCCCTTTCCTCCTCTGAATCCAAGTTGTAGCGGCCAAACATGGCCTATTACAACCGCAATTAAGCCTAGAAACACAGTTAAATCTGAGCGTTCTAAAAAAATAGCCAGCAAAGGAATAAGACAGCCTTTCAATCCATCTCCGAGAGACGTTAATATAAAGCCCTTAGCTCCAAGCATCCTACCAACATTAGTAGCTCCTGTAGCACCCGATCCATATTTTCTAACATCTTCATGGTTTATGAATCTGACAAGGTAATAACCAGATGAGATTCCACCAAGCAGGTACCCTACGACAATGATCAGGATATCAATCATCAATTACCCTCCGTCAGTTACTGTCAAAAAAGGCCTCTTAATTCACTGAAAGGTGTTCATAAACTGTTTGATCACATCTGCTCCTCCAATAAATGTACCGAAGGTACTTCCCAGGTTAGCTAATATAACCACCAAGAGAATATGAGTAACTTTATTGCGCCAAAAACCCTTAACCGTGGCAATATCTTCAGCAATATTTTCAAAGTCTTGAACATTTGGTTTCCTGATGATTGCTTCTGTGAGCCCTACAAACCATCCCGCAGCCAAAAGCGGTGTTAAAGAACTAATAGGTGCGACTAAAAAGGCAACCAAGATAGAAAGGGGGTGAGCGAAAGCAATTAATGCTCCTATCGCTGCTAAAGAACCGTTCCAGAGAACCCAACTTACAATCTGATCGATTCCTGAAGCCTTATCCACCGAAAGAGTTGCAATAATAATGCCCAAAATTATGACTGGGATTGACCATCCAATTATTTTTGTCATCTTCGAGGTCGGCGCAACCTTGGACAATTCATTTAAATCTTGGTCATTTGCTAGCTCTTTTTTTATTCCAGCTATATGAGCTGCACCTAAAACAGCTACCACCTTATTTCCTGAGGTTTCCTTAATTTTTTGTGCTAGGTACTTGTCCCTTTCATCAACAATAATAGCCTTCAATGACGGGAAAGACTGGGATAGGTCGTCCAAGACTGAGGTTAACATATCCTGGCTTTTCATTTTTTCCAGTTCTTCTTCACTGATTTCTTCGTCAATCACTAAGCTTAAGAGCAGTTGATAAAATAACTTTGCTTTTCCCCAAAAACCTAAACCTCTCCATAGTCGTCGCATGGTAATCTGAATATCTCGATCAGCTAAGCAGAGTACCGCTCCATGCTCACTCGCTGACTCAATGGCTTGGATCATCTCTTGTCCAGGTTTGATCCCAAACTGCCGGGCTAACCTTTTCTGGTAAGAAGACATAATCAGATTAATTAATAAGATTAGAGATTTCCCCTCTTTAATGATTTTGACAATATCGGTATTTTTCCAACGTTCAGAATCCATGATTGCTTTATAACGAGACTCACATAGCTCTATACAAACTGTATCAGGTTTCTCTTCTTCAATTAATAGTTTAACCTCTTCAGCACTTTTTTTAGAGACATGCGCTGTCCCAATTAAAATGATCTGCCTACCGTCATATTCTATCCGATGTACATTCTCGTTGGACAAAAAATCACTTCCTATACTAATTTTAGAACAACTATAATAATACCATACTTATTACATTTTTGATTCGGTTAATAGCGTCGAACATTTTTCGACATACTTCCGTATCATTCTTTCCACAACAAGCGAGTTGAGTTTACCCTGCATACTAGCCGTTTCGAAGAATCGTTTTGGTAATTTCACCTGCCGTGGATCAAACCTTAATTTTTCTTTAATGCGTAGCTTAGTGGCAAAAATCTTTTGTCCAATGGTTGTTAAATCGTCATCGGTAAGAGCATATCCGACTGCCTTCAGAGCTTTCAGGACTGTTTCTCGATTATACATTTTTCGAGCGAATAGACAAATGACCAAGGAGTTTAGAATACCTCGCTCTAATTCCTCCTGAAAGAGAGCCTCGACGGCTTTGTCTTCGTCAAACGCTTTAATCGATTGGTCAACAGCGTAACCCGCATTACACAAATGTGAGTGTCGGGCTCCTACGGTTAGACCGACTAAGTTTCCATATCCAGTGTGATACCCAGGGATTTCATTGCCCGCCACTTGAAGGGCAAACTCTTCTCCGCCATATTTAACTCCGGCAGACCGGGTCCCCTCTCCTAGAGTACGATAAAAGTCATTTTCACAGTTCCCTAAATAGATAATTGCCTGATAATAGTGCTTTGTATCTCCAAAAGCGAGAGGGAGAAGGGTTTCCGCTTCCGTCACAATCCCTTTCAATAAACCTTCAGTTGCCCATGCCAAGGAGACACCCGTTGATATAGCATCCAGACCTGTTTTTTCGACGGCCTCGATAAGCTGTAAGATTTCATCCGTCTTGCTAATGCCGAGTAGTGAACCTAGGGCGTAAATAAGCTCATAATCATAGGCAACGCTCACTGATTCATAGTCATACCCCTCGTCAAAGACCCTGCGAAATTGACCAATATGAATGCACCCGACGGGGCAACCCGTACAAGCCATCTTCCGAACGAGATTATTTTTGACAAAAGCTTCTCCGCTAATTTGATCAGCTGCCTCAAAGCGGTTCTCCATCAGATTTTTAGTCGGCAAAGCCCCTAACTCGTTGATTACTTCGACATTGATTGAGGTGCCCAAGTCATGGTATTTTGACATAAGATCGGTCTCAGTGACCGATTTGAAAATTGAACGATACACACGGAAATAATCTTTAGGGTCTTGTATTTTCGTAGTCTTGTCTCCAGTCACGACCATAGCCTTAAGGTTTTTACTCCCCATTACCGCACCCAAGCCGAGTCGACCAAAATGCCGATAGGTATCCACGCAAACGCTGGCAAACTTGACCTTATTTTCTCCAGCAGGCCCTATTCTTAGGATGCTGCGCTTACCGCTTCCTATTTCATGATCCCGAATAAATTGGCCAACGATATCAGAATCCATCCCCCAAATTGCGCGAGCATCTTTGATTTCGATATTTCCGCCATTAATACTGATATAGGAAGGACGAGGAGCTTGACCCCGTATTACGATAGCATCATACCCTGCCATCGATAAGGTTAATGCCAGTCTTCCGCCAGCATAGCTTTCCCCTAACTCACCTGTCAAAGGGGAAATAAACATAGCCACCGTCTTCGTAATCAGTGGATAAATTCCAGAGATTGCGCCAATAGCCAAAACTATAGGTTGTTCAGGGGCTAAAGGTGGAAGTTCCGGACGCATAGTTTCCTCGAGTAACTTTGACGCTACCCCTACGCCGCCGAGAAACTCGGTCAAATCGGTCCTTCTCCTAATTTCAATTTTACCCGTAGCGAGGTCAATATATAATACTGTGATCACGTTTTCATATAACATACTGTTCCCCCTCTGTTAACTCTAAACATCCATGGGGGCAATATCGTACACAGACACCACAATGTTTACAGACAATGGGTTTTTTGGTCTCAAGGTCGAAAGAAATAGCATCGACTGTGCACGCAGCAACACAACGCTGACAGCCAATACAATTCTCTTTGTCTAAAAGAACCCCTCCAGCTTGCCGCCTGACCAGGGCTCCTGTCGGACAAACTTCTGCACAGGGCACGTCCCCTTGGCACGCCTGACAGACAATTGCTATAAACTTGCCCGTTAAACCTCCGCTTGTTTTGATACGAATAGCACTTTTTAAAATAGAATGATCCTGTTGATTGACACTGGCACAGGTAATCATACAAGATAAACAGCCGATACATCGATTCATTTTCATGGCTTTTAATACTTTCATAGTTTTAGTAACCTCCAAGAATGACCTTATGGTCTATCGTCTATGTTCTTCGGTATTCTTATTATGATAGTCCATTATATCTGGAAATAAGATTATATTAAAGCTGAGTTTGAAAACACACCGTCGTGGTTATTTAAAACCTATTCAAAACATTTGCAACTAAACTGAAACTCATTTGAAATTTTCGACCACTTGAGTAAATAGCCAAGATTTTTCTTTCAGATCTCTCCCCTTAATAACTACGGTTTTACCATAAACTTCAATATATAGACCCTTAATAAGAGGCTCTCTCGTTCTACCTTCCCCTTGGGTACGCTGTACGATCGTATAATGAACCGCGCCAGTATGGACTTTAGTATAAGGGAGATTAAATACTACACTGCTATCCGATAAATCAGCATGAGTGTGCGAATTAAAGAGTATGACTTCCGGATAATGGGCAAGAATTTTTTTAATCTCGTCACTTTGGTCAGATCCAACCCACCCGATATTGGGGTTACTATTCAGTGGTTGATGGAGAAAAACGAACATCGGCCTGCCCGGTTGATGATTTTCAGCAAGTTTATCCTTTAACCATGTCTGTTGTTCCTCCGATATATGTGCTCTTATGGAATCAAGCGTGTGGGAATTACCATCCTCAGACCCTAAAGAAATAAAGTGATAACCATTAATCCAACGATCGTGATAGACCTTATCCTCCCCCGCAAATTCAAGGTAGCGATTAATAAAATTCTGGACATCGACTGGCGAATTCGTTTCGATATTATAATTAAAAAATTCATGATTCCCAATATTTTTTATGATTACTTTAGGTAAATAAATCCTGTTTTTAGATAGTGTCCGTTTTAGTGTGGAATATTGTTTGACTATCCCTTGATCCACGGTATCTCCATTTAATACAAGGGCGTCCATTGCTGGATTAATGCTATAAAGATCATAGATCGCCTTCTGAAGGCTAGAGTTATTGTCATGAACATCTCCTAATACTGCGAAAGTGAGATCGGCATGAGTTGTCTCAGAATTAGTAATTTTGGGGGGTGGTACGATGGGTCGGTTCCCCACAAGGGAAAGCCCTATTACCACAATAATCATTAGTATGAAAATTAATTTCTTCATTTTCGTCGCTCCGTCCTCTTCACTATGCCTGTCCCTTGTTTCTCTACTTACTCAGTCAACGATATGGTCACAAAGTGGTAACTCTCCAAATATTTTAAGGCACCCATAAGATCTATTTCGCTTTTCATATGCATTTTTCGTTGTAGCTCATCCGTCAAATAGGGCGAGTATTTTGTTACCACCCATTCACTTTCCCGAATGAACAAGACAAGATCCGCTTCATCCCAAACACGACTTAGAATCTTTTCGAGTAAGTCGGAAAATACAACAGCCTTAGGTAAAATAATTCGTTCTATTTGGCTCGGCCTGCGTTTGATATCAAGACCGGATGCAGCTCTGAACAGCCAAATCAGTGTATTACAAATCACAGTTCCTACATAAGGCTCAAGGACCAAAACCTCACGCAGCTCCCAGACAACACGTTGATTATCCGAGACATGAAATTGGGAATACTTTTGCCGGACTCCCACGAGACACTCAGTTGCGTTAGCGTCGAGATATTGGAATTGTTCTTCCGAACATAAAACCTCAAACATTGTTTCAGAGAGTTTACGATGAATCTTACCAGGATCACTCAGATATTTTGGCTTTTTGGCATTCACTGCCGTTTTGACAAAGATCTTATTCTTTTTAGTGTCCATATCCTTGATGGTCCATAGCTTTCCTGCTAAGATGACGTTTTCCCCGATCTCAAATCTTACGCCTTTATCAAGTTGCCCGATTTTGCGCATGCCACAGTAAACATCATAATAGAGTGCCACCATAAAGACTGAGTAAAAATCTCTTCCTCTTAATAGCCTCTCACCTTCTAGCCCTACGATATACTGATTCAGTCCAGGAACAATCTCCAACATCTCAGTACGCACCATATACTCAATGAGACTTACCATATCCTTTTTTTGAAGTTTATAAAAGGTCGCATTTTCTTCGAGGGTATGAAGGAGCTGACTCCAAGTTAAGCCATTATACTCCTGACAGAGAGAGATGATTTGGTGAAAGGCAATATCGTAGGGAACAGGGTATCCGGAAGCTGGCTCAATCCACCCTTCCAACAAGAGCTTCATGACGGCAATGGACTGTATTAAGCTATCTTCATTAGTTGAATACATCTGCAGGATCTGCGCGTCTTCTTGCTTTCTGCCAGAACGCCCCATGCGTTGCTTAAGGGAAGAAACCGTGAAGGTAGTATCTAGTTGACAGACCAAATCGAGCTCTCCAAGGTCGATACCGAGCTCGAGGGAACTGGTGCAGACAATACTTTGAGGGATTCTTGAAGCGGCCAACTTTTTCTCCACGTACTCTCGTTCGGCTTTGTCGATCGAGGAGTGATGCGCAAAGTACCCTTCTTGGATGCCCTCCTTTTGCGCTAAACGATTAAGCATGACCGTCGTTTCTTCCACCGTGCCGCGGCTATTACAAAAAATAAGAGCCTGATAATCTCTTGTGACATTTCTCAGGTCTTCGAAAAGCTCTAAAGGGATTTTACCATCCTTTCCAGCTGGAAAATACATTAAGGAATACTGAAGTTCCTTGTCCTCGTCAGACGCTTCGATCACTTCAACCTCTTCGGGATGCTTTGGATTAACCCATTGTTTGATTAGGTCAAAATTTCGGATGGTAGCAGATAAGCCGATTATTCGGGGACGCACCCTAGTATACGAAGTCATCCTCGATAAAAGGGACCGTAGTTGCGCACCTCGTTGAGAATCGATAAATGCGTGAATTTCATCAATAACGATGAATTCTACCCCCTGGAAAAGGGCTAATAAATTTCCCGTCTTGTTAATAAACAAGCTCTCTAAGGATTCCGGCGTAATCTGAAGAATTCCAGAAGGGTTATTAAGCAGTTTATTCTTGTGACTTTGCCCAACATCCCCATGCCAACGAAAGATTCTTATTTCACAGTTTTGGCATAAGCGTTCAATCCGATCAAATTGGTTATTGATTAAGGCTTTGAGAGGAGAAATATAGAGTACTTTCAATTCCGTCTGAGCACTCTCCTCTATCTTCGTGATAATAGGTAGAAAAGCAGCTTCGGTTTTTCCCGAAGCTGTGTTAGCTGAAACGATAATATCCGAATTTGTCTGCATGACCAACGGGATCGTTTGATCCTGAACTAGGGTAAATCGCTCCCCTTTCATGGCCCAGCTCCGTTGCTGCATTTTCAATGATGCCTCATCTTGACGTTGCAATCTATACGGGCATAGCACTATCTATCGCTTTGTACCTGAAAGATACTAACAAGGCTCCTTCACTATTTACACTGCTTTCTTATTTATAAGGAAGCGGTGTTCTTATTTATAACACTTGGGCCTGCATTAGCAGCAGTT
>CAKMJS010000133.1 GCA_927405585.1 uncultured Desulfosporosinus sp. | reverse complement strand
GCCGCCAACTGAGCCAAGGCGTCTCCTCCCGCCATCCTTGGCTCCGGAGACACTAGGTCATCCATGACCGTCGTGGCGAATTTGGCACGATAGTCTCCAGTACGATAGTCTCCGGTGGAGAGTATCGCCGAAGCCGTGATCCTATAAGAAAAACTTACCGGCGGAGGATAGATTATCGCTGTAGGCGTGTTCTTTAAAACAATACTAATCGCCGAAGGATGTACCCCGCTCCCACTTTAGGAGCTTACACGGCATGTCACGACTCAGAATTAGAGCGATGTCCAAGGATGGACAAGTGTCCCTGTAGCCAAGGATGGCGAGAAGGGACCGTCGTAAGCACCGAGCGCTGTGTCACACAAGGCCCTGAGTTTGTTGACGCAGAGATGCTTTGGGTGCTTACTACAAAGGTGGTTGAGAGTCTAGCTCTCAACCACCTTTGTCTCATGTTATTTTGAAGTAATTCCTCTTGCCATAGACCCAAGAAATCAAGCTGCTTTTAGCTTGGTATGGGTATGCAAGGTAAAAAACCGTCCCCAAATCTTGTACAGATCATTCAAGTGATGTATGCGAGATCGAAGACGTTCCCAAATACTTGCATTATTTAATAATTAAGCTTTCATTACGGGTTAGGGGTGTACTCATATCTAAGTGCCCAAGCCCGCCAAATTTTTCTCCGTTCAAGAGAAACTGCACACTTTTAACTTCTGGGAGAGTGGTTAAGGTGTTCACGATACTATACATTGTCATTTGTTCACCAGCAGAGCCTCCGCCAAAGTTCTTTTGGAATTCTGTGGAGAGATCAATGGTTGCCACGCCGTCTGCGTTGACAGTCGCCCCGAGTAATTTCGTTCCTAGAGGAAGTGGTTTTTCCATACCGGTAGGGGGAGTTGCCAGTTCTAGAAACATCGCTTGGATCACTGCTTTATCCTTGACGACCACTGTGCGCTCCGAGGCAATTAATCCACTAGCATCCGCATTGGGGAAGTAGAGAGTTAGTTTTACGGACTGAGTCGCCTCAGGAGGGGTAACTGGTACTATGGGAGCAGGTTCGGGGGCTTTGGTAGTCGTTTCAACGGAAGCTTTTACTGTTGGTGTTTTTGATGATGTACATCCTGTTAGAAAAATTCCGACAATTAGTAGAGTAACCATTGTTAAGAATAGATTTTTATTTGGGTATCTGGACATAATATATCCACCTTCCTCATAAATTTCTTTATTGTTCTAATCTATCTTAGTTAGACAGATTGTTATGTCTATACTAACATGCTTTCCAAGAAGGGGAAAGGGTTTGAAACGAAGCAACAGCTTTGACATAAATAAATGTCGAAGAAAGGAGGTATTTCGAAGCAAAAAGGAGAATAAAATAGTTTCTGGAAATGTATTTGAATTCTTTCTAAAAGTAATTCTGGATAAGTAGACTAAAAAAGAGGATTCCGTGAATTTTCGGCGAAGAATTGTATATGAGAAGGGTTGACAAACTAAATAAAATGTGGGTAAACATGTAAGGGCGTAAGAACGTGGAAAATAGGACTTATGACGAATTAATTCCGGAAGAGACTATTGACGAAGTGCGGTTGCGCACGGATATCGTTGAAGTTATATCTGAATACGTCAGTCTGCAACGTAAGGGGAAAAATTATTGGGGGCTGTGTCCTTTTCATTCCGAAAAGACACCTAGTTTTACTGTGACCCCTGAGAAACAAATGTTTTATTGTTTTGGATGCAATGTTGGAGGGAACATTTTTTCTTTTGTCATGAAGAGGGAAAATTGGACTTTTGTAGAGAGCGTTCACAACTTGGCGCGCCGATACGGCGTGTCTCTTCCTGAGAAGGAGCAATCTCCCCTTGAACGGGAAGAGAACAGACTTCGCCGACGTTTTGAAGAAATTCACGAGTGGGCTGCAAGCTACTTTCATGACATGCTCTTGAGATTGCCCGAAGGAGAACCAGGAAGAGTCTACTTTACCAAGCGCGGGGTTGATCTTGATACGATTAAAAGCTTTCGTTTAGGTTATGCTCCGGAGCGTTGGGATGGATTACTGGGTTACATGCAGGAACGGGGCGTTCGGGCGCATGAATTAGCGGAAGCAGGTCTTGCCGTTGAAAAGGAAACGCCGAGTAAAGATGGGCAACATTATTATGATCGTTTCCGAAATCGGGTTCTGTTTAGTATACTCGACCGACGTAAACAACCCATTGCCTTTGGTGGTAGGGTGCTGGATGATACTATCCCTAAGTATCTGAATTCTCCGGAGAGTGCTTTCTTTAATAAGGGGCATCATCTCTATGGAATGCATCGCGCACATCAAGGTATTCGTGAAGAAGGATATGCACTCTTGGTCGAGGGGTATATGGATGTCATTGCCCTGCAAAATGCTGGATTTCCGAATGCGGTAGCGTCCTTGGGTACAGCGCTGACTAAAGATCAGGCAAAGCTTTTAAGACGGTATACCTTACGTGTTGTTTTGCTCTTTGATTCCGATGAGGCAGGAATACAGGCTGCCTTTCGAGGGGGAGAAATCCTCCGAGATGCTGGGATTCGGGTGGACGTTTTAACCTTGACGGGTGCCAAGGATCCGGATGAGTTCTTGAAAAGTTACGGTGTGGAGGAGTTTAAAAAAGCTCTGAGCAAGGTTTTGACTTTTGTGGAGTTCAAATACCGGACCATGGTTCGTGAAAAGCCGCCACAGAGCATCCCAGAAAAGGCGGAATTAGTAATTAAACTTGCTCAGGACATTCAAAAAGTTACGAGTCCCATTGAAAGAGAAGGGTATGAACGCTTTTTGAGTTTGGAACTTGGCCTTACGTTAGAGGCGGTACAACGCGAGATTGCAAGCCAGGAACCGAAAAAAGCTAAAAAAGAACGTTTTCAGGAATATTCTCAAGAAAAACAGGTTAGTTCTATAAAAAACAGAGATAATATTACTGATGCCATTATATGTAAAGACAATAGTGCCCCCCCTCTGCCGACAGTTTATTTAGGGTTTTATCGAGCAGAGCGCTTGCTTCTGCGCATGCTTTTAGAGGATATCTCGCATCTCCCTAAAATTAAGGCAAGGCTGGGAAAAGCTTTTTGGAAGGTTCCGGTGCATCAACAGATTTTTAATTATCTCGAACAGGATGGCGTATTGCCAGCGCACTGTGATGAAACAGTTCATAGCCAGTTGGCAAGCTTGCTCCTAGAAGAGTTAGATATTTCTCAAACTGAGCGACTATTAGAAGATTGTATCAAGGGTATTCTATCTACTCAAGCTGAGGAAAGAGTGGAGGATCTTCAAGCTCGCATGGCGACTTTAGAAAAATCCGGTGACATGGCTGGTGCCATGGCTCTGTTGAAAGAGATAGGAGAGCGGTTAAAACGTGGCGAATAGTAAGGTTAAAGACTCTCAAACGAATGATCTGGGGAAAGGTGGGGGACAGATGAACGAAGAGCAAAAAATGGATAGCGTCCAAGCCCTCATTCAGAAAGGCAAAAAGAAAGGGTCCATAACCTACCGAGAAATTATGGATGCTCTCCAAGGAATTGAGCTTTCCGCGGATCAAATTGACGATGTCTACCAACAATTTGGCCGTATGGGGATAGATGTGGTGCCTGAGCCTGGCGAAGTTGATCTGGAGATCCTGAAAAAAGCCAAGGAAGATGAGGAAGAATTGGCTGAGGAGGCGGAAGACGAAGCTGAAGAAGAGGCGGAAGTGGATCTAAGTGTCCCTGAAGGCGTTGGAATTGATGATCCGGTCCGCATGTATCTGAAAGAGATTGGTCGAGTCCCTCTGCTTTCGGCCGAAGAAGAAATTCAGTTGGCCAAACGGATGGAGGAAGGCGACGAGGAAGCTAAGCGTCGTCTTGCTGAAGCCAATTTGCGGCTTGTGGTCAGTATTGCGAAACGCTATGTTGGACGGGGAATGCTCTTCCTTGATTTGATTCAGGAAGGTAATCTTGGGCTGATTAAAGCGGTCGAGAAGTTCGATTATATTAAAGGGTTCAAATTTAGTACGTATGCCACCTGGTGGATCCGTCAAGCCATTACCCGTGCCATTGCTGACCAGGCTCGGACGATCCGTATTCCCGTGCATATGGTCGAAACGATTAACAAGTTAATCCGCGTTTCACGGCAACTCTTGCAAGAATTGGGAAGAGAACCAGCGCCTGAGGAAATCGCCAAGGTAATGGACATCCCGGTAGAACGTGTCCGTGAAATTATGAAAATTGCCCAAGAACCGGTTTCGCTCGAGACGCCGATCGGGGAAGAGGAAGACTCACATTTAGGAGACTTTATCCCAGATGAGGACGCTCCTGCGCCTGCCGAGGCTGCTTCATTTATCCTCTTAAAAGAGCAATTGGAAGAAGTCCTAGAGACATTAACTCCGCGTGAAGAGAAAGTGCTTCGGTTGCGTTTTGGACTGGATGATGGGCGTACCCGAACCTTAGAAGAGGTCGGGCAAGAATTTGGGGTTACCCGAGAACGAATTCGGCAGATTGAAGCCAAGGCGTTACGGAAATTGCGCCATCCAAGCCGTAGTAAAAAGCTCAAGGATTACTTGGAGTAAACTCTTTCGACTAAAGCTAAACATCAGGGCCTCAGAAGGAGGACTCTACCCACCTGAAGTTCACGTAAAATCGCCCTCACTTATAAAGTGGGGGCGATTAAATTGGATAAAAACCCCAAGTCGAAGTGCAAGTAATAATATATTTTTAAATTTGACTTGACTAGAGGGGCTGAATTACCGTATAATAACCCGTGCACAGGACATTCCTCGATAGCTCAATGGTGGAGCAACCGGCTGTTAACCGGTAGGTTGTAGGTTCGAGTCCTACTCGGGGAGCCATTTGTGCTTGTACCTCAAATCGGGCCCATAGCTCAGCGGTAGAGCCCCCCGCTCATAACGGGTTGGTCCTTGGTTCGAATCCAAGTGGGCCCACCACTTCAGATGTAGGCTGTCAGAAGCCAGAGGCCAGAAAACGTTAGTATTTCTAAGGGAATATTACGGGTCTGAAGTTAGTGGTCAAAGTCTAAAGCATTTACTTCTCGTGAACATAAATCTTGTAAATCGAAACAGGGGCGATTAGCTCAGCGGTAGAGCGCATCCTTCACACGGATGAGGCCACTGGTTCGAGACCAGTATCGCCCACCAAATTAAACTAGATATTATTTTGGAGACTGGTACAGACGGATTCGTGGATAGTGTAAAGTTGTGGGTCTTAAAAGATTACTTTAAGTATTTAGTTATGAAAAATACTCACCTTTTAAGTAGGGGAGTATTTTTTATTTTTATAATTTTTTTCTTTCGTAAGTTACCAGGTTATATTACCCAAGGGATATTGCTTTAATCGTGCGCGAAAGTCCTGTCCAATTACCCCTGTTCCCCCAGTCATATAGATGGATCCTGAAGAAGATAAATGCTCTTTAATGTAGTCAAATGCTTCTACTGTTGAAGCAGCAGAGTGATCGACAAGTAATATCGGGGCTTTTAATTGAAAAGCCAGTACACTCGATGAAAGTGCATCAGGGAAATTATTACCCGATGCTAGGATTTATTTTCGGTCTGTCCGTTATTTACCTCCTCAGCAATTCTCTTCGCAGTTTTATAACGTTCAAGCCCGAAATAACGCTGTATAGTGTTTTCTGTTGCATAAACCGGATTACTTAAAGCGGGTAAACTGGAAATAAGAAGTAATCCAGCAAGTAGAATAGATAAACATCTTTTTACATTTATCCTCAATCATTTCCCCTCCTCCAATAATAGATATAACCTTGTGCTACAAAACCATTTATAGTTCCTGTTATTAATAGAAAACTTTTAAATATTATTACATCTGTCAACAGTTATGACATTCCAATTAAGTACCGTGATGGGTATTTTAAATATTTAATAAAACTCTTGCAAATACCAGGAGAATTATGCTACTATACTAGTACAGATATAATGAAACGTAGTTTTAACATGCGAAACACCATTCATAACTCAATGCCTTAACCTTCCCATGAGATTCCACATGAAGTGGTGAGCACGTCACGATTTTGAGAAAGGGGGAGGGTAAAAGTATTTGAATTAATAATATGTAACAAACGTGAAACGCAGTTTTGCTATGTGAAACAAAACATTGGATTTACACTGTTAATAGGTGAAAATAATAAGGAGGAGATAAGTATGGCTCTTTGGGGAGTAGATACACAACAGGAATCGATTTTGGTAGTGCGACAAGGAAAAGAGGAGAGAATGACAGGATCCCAATTCCTCGCGATGTTTTTAGAAAAAAAGGGTGTGAAGCAGATCTATGGCATACCAGGAGCTGCGATTCTTCCTTTTTACGATGCCGTACTTCAACGAGAACAGATTATCTCTTATAATGTTCGACATGAGCAAACCGCAATTTTTATGGCCGATGGGTATGCAAGGTCTACAGGTAATGTAGGGGTTTGTGCCGCTACGTCTGGTCCGGGGGCAACAAATTTTCTCACAGGTCTGTATAGTGCTTATGGGGATTCGGTCCCGTTAATTGCAATTACGGGTCAAGTTCCGACCAGTTTACTTGGAACCGATGCTTTTCAGGAAGCCCCAATCGTTGAAATGGCCCGACCAGTCACCAAGGCAGCCTATCTTGTTACGAAGACAGCTGACCTACCTGGGGTGATGTGTGAAGCGTGGAAATTAGCAACACATGGAAGGAAGGGGCCCGTCTTAATTGATATTCCTGTGGATGTACAAAAAGGGATTTTAAGCATTAATCACGAAGAGGTTATGACTGAGGATATTGAAGACGAGGTAGTAAAAGTTAGCCAGAGCCAACTGGAGCAAGCCTTAACGATGATACAAGAGGCCGAAAAACCCATTCTTTTGATCGGGGGAGGAGTTGCTCTAGGGAATGCGGCCGAAGAACTTTTGGACTTAGCGCAGCTCCTTGAGATTTCTGTGGTTTCCTCTCTGATGGGAAAGGATAGTTTCCCGAATTATCATCGACTCTATGCTGGAATGGTTGGGACCATGTGTCAAACTCCGTTAGGAAATAAAACGGTGCTTGGCTCGGACCTTATCGTGAATTTAGGTGGGCGGTTCGACAGTCGGAGTACTGGCGACATGAAGGTCTTTAAAAACGGTCGTAAGGTGATTCACGTTAATCTAGATGAAAAGGAACTCTCTCGCCATGTTCCGACAGAATTGGCGATCGTCGCTGATGTGAAAGATTTTATAATGCAGTTGAATGAGCTTATCCGCAGCCGTCAGTATAAACCTCAAGCTAAGGCTTTAGAAAGAGTTCAAACACTTCAATTAGAGAGGGTAAAGCTTGCTCGCCAGACAGACTTTGGGACGTTACCGATGAAACCTCAGCAGGCTATCGTAGAGGTTAGAAAAGGTCTTCGATCGGACGCTATTGTAACCTTAGATTGCGGATTAAGCCAAATTTGGGCCACTCAGTTATTTGAGGCGCGTGAGCCCCGAACGTTTTTAATTACGGGACGCGCAGGCACAATGGGGTGGGGGTTAGGGGCGGCTATGGGGGCGCAGCTTGCATATCCCCAGCGGCAAGTTGTAAATTTATTAGGGGACGCAAGTCTGGGTATGTCGCTTCAGGAACTTGCGACGGCGGCAAAACATAATATTCCGGTGGTTGTCGTTGTCCTAAACAACTCACTATTTGGTTTGATTCGGCAGCAACAAAACCTACTTTTCGAACGCCGCTGGATTTCAACAGAATTGGACTATGAAAACGAAATCCAAGGGCATCGAAGGGGACTAGACTTTGTAGCTACTGCAAAAGGAATGGGAGTGCAAGCTGAGTTAATTGAAAAGCCAGAGCAGATTACTGAAGCATTAACACGTGCATTTAGTGCTTATCGTCCTTACTTAATTGAAATCTTGGTCGACCCAAACGCTCAATGTTCTGTTTCTTTGGATGGGACTATTAGCGGAGTCTTAGAATTATCATAGGTCGGTAACTCGTTTATTCAACTATAGTGAACATCGAGTACTTGGTACCACTCCCACTTGTAGAAGTAGGACCCACATACAAAGATAAAAAACGAAGAATAGCTGGAACAGAAAGGAAGATCATTAATGAGTACATCTATCAACAGTTTTGTGGCAAATCTCTCATTTCTTTTTACCGAGAAACCGTTCATGGAGCGATTTGCTGCAGCGAAAGCAGTAGGCTTTGATAAAGTCGAGTTTATGTTTCCCTACGATTATGACTTAGAGGAGATAAAATTACAGCTTAAAAGCTTAGGTCTAGAGCTGGTTTTATTCAATCTCCCAGCGGGTGATTGGGGGAAAGGGGAAAGAGGGATCGCTACCAATCCAGAACGCAAGAGCGAGTTTAGGTCAGGAGTTAGGAAAGCGATTGAGGTTGCTCAGAAGCTTGACGTGAAGCAAGTCAATTGTTTGGTGGGCATTAGAAGTCCTGGAATGGAAGAAGCCGAACTATGGAAGACCTTGGTGGAGAACATTTCTTATGCGGCTGATCAACTTCAGGAGCACGGTATACGGTTGATGATTGAGCCGATTAATCACTATGATATGCCTGGTTTTTTTCTTAATACGACCGAGCAGGTAATACGACTCATCAAAGATGTCAATCGACCCAATGTCTTCTTACAGTGGGATATCTATCATGCGAGTCGAGAAAACGAAGATCTCTTGAAGATCCTGAGCGATTCGATCGCTCATATAGGGCACGTTCAGATTGCAGATCAGCCAGGCAGACACCAGCCGGGAACGGGAGCGATTGATTTTCAGACCTTGTTGACAGAACTGAAAAAAGCTGGATACTCTAAAGCAATTTCTTTAGAATATGTTCCAGAGCCTGATACCGAAACTTCATTAGAATGGGTTAAAAACTATAGCCTATAAGCAAAGAGTGAACTCGTTCAACCGTAGTTTGAACTTCGAGTTGAATATTGAGTTAACATCGAGTACGCACTTAGAGCGGGAGTCTGGGATTAATTTTGTGCCTTGAGCACTGCGAAAGGAATGGAAATTACATTGAGTAAAATTGGATTTATTGGTTTAGGAATTATGGGGAAGCCTATGTGTCGAAATCTTTTAAAAGCAGGGTATGAGTTAGTTGTCTATAATCGAAGTCCTAAAGCGATTCAAGAACTCGTTCAAGCGGGAGCTGAAGCAGGGGAGTCGCCGAAGGATGTCGCTGAGCGCTGTGAAATAATCATTACGATGCTTCCTAACTCACCGAATGTTCAAGAAGTAATCTTAGGTCCCAACGGTGTGCTGGAAGGGGTTCGCCCAGGTTCTATCGTGATCGACATGAGTTCAATTGCTCCCATCACGAGCCGTGAGGTGGCGCAAGTCCTTGTCCATAAATCGGTTCGATTTCTGGATGCCCCGGTGAGTGGGGGGGAGCCCAAGGCTATTGAGGGTTCACTTTCCATTATGGTGGGAGGGGATCCCGCAGATTTTGAAGAATGCTCTCCAATCTTTCAGGCGATGGGCTCGTCCGCATTGCTTTGTGGGGATGTTGGTGCTGGAAATTTAACGAAATTGGCCAATCAAATTATTGTTGCGATCAACATCGCGGCAGTTTCCGAAGCGTTAATGTTAGTCAGTAAAGCAGGGGTTAATCCTGAAACGGTTTATAAAGCCATTCGAGGTGGCTTAGCGGGAAGTACAGTTCTGGATGCCAAAGCACCGTTGATGATAGAGCGTCGATTTGATCCTGGATTCCGTATCGGATTGCATATTAAGGATTTAAATAATGTCCTAGAAACGGGCCATGAAATCGGTTCCCCTTTGCCCTTGACCGCATCTGTCATGGAGATGATGCAAGTGCTCAAGGCTCAGGGTTTAGACCAAGCGGATCATGGGGCACTCGTTCAGTATTATGAGAAACTGGCCCAAAAGGAACTCAATTGAGGAGTTGTCACGAACGCATGAAAGACCGAGGCTGAGCCACGGTCTTTCATGCGTTTCAAACGTTGGTGACAAGCACTTTGTGCGGTATAATGTTATTATATAGAGCACATTTTCTATTCTTTGAACTAACTGAGGAATCAGGGTAAGGGGAGCAACTTGAGTCTATGGTTCCTTCTCTGGGCCTTGTGGACATACTAGTTTTAAAAGAGAAATCTTCTTGTTATGCTTAATTATATTTTATAATGAGGTGAACTATGTCGTTATTCGTTACAATCGGCCCACGTCTGCAAATGGTTGCAGCGTTTGTACCAAAGGGTGCAAAGCTTGGAGACATTGGGACAGATCATGCTTATTTACCCATAGCCCTCTATGAGACTCAACGAATCTCAAAAGCCGTTGCGATAGACGTTCATGAAGGTCCCTATCAATCAGCCTTGACTGCCGTTAGAGTTCGACATTTAGAAGCTGTGATTGATGTGCGGTTTGGTGATGGGCTAATGCCGCTTGATTCCGGGGAAGTCAATGTCTTAACGCTTGCGGGCATGGGTGGAAGAACTATGCTAGATATCCTCTCTGCTCGACCGGACGTTTTAGAGTCAGTGCGGGATCTTATCGTGCAACCTCAAGGTACAGAGAGTGCGGTACGGTTAACATTATTAGAGGACGGCTGGCGTCTTAAGGCAGAACAGTTAGTTGAAGAAGATGACCGCATCTATGTCGTGATGGCCTATTCTAAGGACGTTGGCTGGGATGAGGAAGAGCTTCGAACACTTGTTGCCAAGTGGATTCAACGGTTATACCCCCTCCTTGAAAGCCGGAACATCTTAGAGGCAGAGTTTGAACGACTTGTCCAAAAACTTGTTTGGCATTTTGGTCCACTGATCTTAGAAGAGCGGACGGACCTTCTGACAGAATATATGAATGAATACAAGACTATGCTGGAAAAGCGCAGGGAGCAAATGAAAAAGTCTAATAATGTGGAAATTATGGCCAAAATTAAAGAAGTTACTGAGGAATTAGCGTTGGTGGAGGGATTGAGAGTATGGCAGTAACAACCGAATTGGTGGCGCAGATCATAGAAAAAATTGCCCCCAAATCATGGGCAGAGGAATGGGACAATGTCGGGTTGCTCGTCGGATGCGGATCCACCCCTGTTGAGCGGATCTTAATCACCCTAGATGGAACTTTAGAGGTCATCGAAGAAGCTAAAGCTTATGGTGCACAGCTCATCGTGGCTCATCACCCGATAATCTTTCGCCCTCTAAAAAATTTGAGAGCAGATAATGCTGCAGCTCAGGTTCCGCTACGACTCTTGCAACATCAGATCGGCTATTACACCGCCCACACGAATTTAGACCAGTCTATGCTTTCTTCAAGCCAAGTACTAGGTGAGGTCCTCGGATTGAAGGAAATGAAGATTTTAGAAGAGCCATTCTATGATCCCACGTTCCCTCTCAATCGTGGAGAAAAGCGTGGATATGGGATGATTGGGTATCTATCGAAGCCTGAGAAGTTAGGAGATGTTTGGACCCGCTTTTTAGATTCTTTAAGGCAACCAGAAGTCTATGCACAACCCTATGATTTAACCGGAGTTCGCTTGGCAGGGTCCTTAGAGAAGGTTGTGCGAAAGGTGGCAATCGTGAATGGGAGCGGAGCTCGCTTTGTACAGAAAGCGTTGTTTAAAGGAGCCGATCTTCTGATTACCGGTGATGTTGACCATCATGCCGCTTTGGACGCCCTCGAAGGAGGTATGGCCGTCGGAGATCTCGGACATTTCCTGAGTGAGGCCCCTATGCTTCAAGCGATGTATCATTATCTATCGACCGAGAAATCGCTACAGGGAATTGAGATTCAAGTGAGTTCCATCAATCGTTCGCCTTGGGTATGGTAGGAATGTATAAAGGCTAAGGCTATTAGATTATGGTCTCTATTTGAGTGAGGGATGAAACCGAATCAAAAAAACAGCTTGTGAAAGTAAATATTACCACTTGACATTGGTAAATGGATATTGTACTATTATGTTCAAGGAATAGTCTGAAAATAGATTCTATTCACGGAAGTGTTAAAGCTATTTAGAAGAATGTAATCCTTAGATAGTATAACAATTTAAGAAAGGAGCGCTGAGTATTATGATGATGAACCGATCGGAAGTTTTACGAAAAGAACGTGAAAAAGTTCTAACAAATTTAGCAGAAAAAAACGGTAATCGTGCTAAATGGTTAACTGCACTGATGGACATTGATGATGAGATGGAAGAAATGGCGGAAAATAAGCACAAAACTCATTAAGGTAAAACTCTCCATTTGACCAATAGTTGTTTTTCTAGTAAGATAATTGAGCGAAGCCAATCAGATGATCGCGGGGGTAAGGACCGAAAGGTCGCCTCTGAGGAAAGTCCGAGCTCCACAGGGCAAGGTGCTGGGTAACACCCAGTAGGGGAAACCCTAAGGAAAGTGCAACAGAGAGATACCGCCGATAACGGAGGTCAGTTGTCAGAGGCCTGAGGTCAGAATAAGTTGGTACTAATCCGACTTCTGGCTTCCGACGACTGACTTCCGAGTAGGTAAGGGTGGAAAGGCGAGGTAAGAGCTCACCGGCAGCCAGGTGACTGGCTGGCCATGTAAACCCCACTTGGAGCAAGACTGAATAGGGGAACTATGAACGGCCCGTTTTTGTTCCCGGGTAAGGTCGCTAGAGGCCGTCGGTAACGGCGGTTCGAGATAGATGATCATCACCTCCATATGGAGGGACAGAACTCGGCTTATAGATTGACTTCGCTTACTTAACGAAAACTGTGTAAAATTAACAAGAACTGGCAGGATTAATTCTGTCGGTTCTTGTTGTTGTACAGTGAATTAGAAATGCTAGATCCCTTAGGTTTAGCAAATGGATGCGACAGTATAATTAATCAGTCCCGAGAGAAAACTAAAGTGTTATCATTAGAGCAAATGTGATATTGATGGACGAGTTTAATTCGAGGAGTTCTGATTCTATGACATTAATTTCGGAAATGCGCCCCTTCGTGGTTGCTCTATGTTCGATAGTCTTAGGTGCTACTGGGCAATTTTTGTTCCGCCTGGGAATGCTTCATTATGGCAAAGTCACAGTAACTGGGATTTGGGGACAACTCGGATCGATTATTTCCACCCCAGCAATTTTCCTTGGTTTTTCGTGCTTTGGAGTTAGTTCCATCCTTTGGCTGGTTGTAATTTCACGCTGGGAGCTTAGTTATGCGTATCCCCTAGTTGCTCTGGGATATGTGATGGCTATACTCTATGGAACAGTGCTCCTTGATGAAACTCTCACGTTACCAAAGATCGTGGGCAGTGTCCTCATCTTAGCTGGAATAAGTGTTTTGGGCTTATGGGGTCAGTCTTGAGATGGGGTCTGGATAAAAAAAGATCCAAAAATTATATTCCGCATAGAGAGTTGCAACGCTTCCTTGAATAAGATATGATAATCTAAAGTTAAGAATCGAAAAGTCATTCTTACTGATTTATACAGGCATAGGTACAACTGAATATCATTTCAAATGAGCCACTCAATATCCTTTTTGTCATCATAAAGAAAAGAAAAAGGGGCGTGTGTTGGATGCAATTGAAAGACTTCGGACGAGGCGCAAGGATTGAATTATCTAAGATGGCCAAATTACTCGGAATGAAGTTTATCGGTTATAATCCTAATGCTCAACAGGTATCGTTGGAACTGGAAGGTAAAGGGGTTACATATCCCTTGGAAGAATTCATTCAAAAGTATGAAAGTGTATGTCCGACAGCTTAAACTCAGATAAGATGAACTTGAAACATAACTAAAGTTCGAATAGGGTGTAAAGGCCTCTCCAGTGTGAGAGGCCTTTTCTGCTCTAAATAACAACAGATGGCTAAAAATTAGCCATCTGTTGTTAGAATATGTATGTAATAAGAGCAAGTATAATCGCAAGTAGAAGATCTGTTCTAACGACTTACCCAAACTTCCACTTATGCAAGTCCAAACATGCGAGTACATTCAAGTAAGAACCGTCCCCCTTTGCATTCTCTTTGCATTATTGTTTTTGGTAGAAGAAAGAGGAGATGGATTTTAGGCCTAGTTGGTTCATTCCGAAGAGATGTTCTGTGCTGCCGGTAAAGAGGATACCCCCGGGGCGTAAGGAGTTCGTAAATTTTTTATAGAGGATCTCTTTGGCCTCATCTGTAAAATAAATCACGACATTACGGCACGCGATAAAATCGTAGCCCGACTGGAAGGAATCGGTAAGCAAGTTTTGGTGTTTGAATGTAACCTGCTGTTTAACTGTATCTTTCAGTTTATAACCATTGTCTAAAGGGGTAAAATACTTGAGTAAAATTTCGGGTGGAGTGCTCGCAAAATCATTTTGTTTATAAACACCGTCATGGGCTTGTTTAAGGACATTGACATCAATATCTGAACCCAAGACGGTAAACTTGGTCGTTGGGAAATGGTCCATCATTGTCATGGCTAAAGAGTAGGGCTCCTGGCCGCTTGAACAACCGGCGCTCCAGAGTTTCAGAGGACCTTTGTTCTGAAGGAGTAGGGGGAAAATTGTTTCTCGAAGCGTTTTCCACTGGTTAGCATCTCGAAAGAACTGAGAGACATTAATGGTTAAATGCTTAAAGAAGGCATCATATAAGACGGAGTCAGCGTTCAGGGCGTTCAGGAAAGGCTGATAGGATGAATGACCGTGAGTGTTCATAAAGCTCAGTATCCGCCGTTGCATTTGGTTTTGCTTATAAAACTTAAGATCAAGTCCACTCTTGGGGTGGAAAGCCTTAACAAAGTCTTCGTAGGTATTAAGTAAGGAGGATGTGGAGGACAAAGGGGCTACACCTCTTTCTGTTGATAAAATATTTGTATAGGTAGAAAATAGAAGATATTTAGGGTTCCTTAGCGAATAGGTTCTAAATGAAAATCCCTCACGCGAAGAGGTCAACAATCAGACCTCGAATCTCATCGATCTTGGTTAGGACTTCAAGGGGCTTGGCTTGCTGATCAAGGAGTTGTTTCCCTAGTTCATCTAATACGTGATCGATTTTGTCGATTCTGGCCATGATTTTAGGCCGACCGTGCGAATCATAGGACGATTCCTCTTGCATTTTTCGGCTCTGTCCAAAGGTTGAACGAAGAAATGATTTAACCATATCGCGAAAATCTTTAAGATCACGGAGCGAGAGAGTTTCAGACAACTTCGTGCCCTGTGCTGAAAGGCGTTTGAGGAAGGACTGGAGTTCAATTCGCTGGATTTTTTGGGTCTTCGATAAGATTCCACTAAACTCACTGCTTCGATCGGGAGAGTTTTGAGAATCAAGATTGGGAGCTGGGATTTGATGTGGGGAATCGATCCGTATAGACATAGTCATTCTCCTCTTAGAAAGGATTATTATGCAGACGCGCAGAGTATTTTTAAAAGTAATGATGGGTCTTGGTGCAATTGCCTTACCTTGGAGCTTACTACCGACTCGTTTCGGAGAAGCTGTAAAAACGAGGTTGGGGCTTCCACCCGTAAAATTGTTGCTCCCGCCAAAGGCTAAACTGACTATTGACTATAAGGCAGAAAGCCTTAGTCGTACCGCCATGGATGATATCTTCACCTTAACCAGTTCTGAGATGCAAGGCCGTAAGGCGGGATCGATTGGAGAAATCAGGGCGGCAGAGTATCTGTCGTCTCAATTAAGCATGCTCGGCTTAAAGCCAATGGGAGACCATGAAATCGGGTTTAAACAGGTGTTTACGATTCCCCCGGTGATTGAAAGTAGGGTTAACGGACGATTAACCTTTAGGGCTGGGGAAACTCATCTATTAAGGACCCCGAGTGTCAATTTGCTTGGTGCTCTGATAGGGGAAAAAACGGAGGAAATTATCATGCTCTCCGCCCATTATGATCACTTAGGGATCTTTGAAGGAGAGGTGTACCCTGGGGCCAATGATAATGCTTCAGGCGTAGGGTGTGTTCTCGATGTCATGCGACGAATCCTGCGTGAAGGAATTACCCCGAAACGCACGATTGTAATAGCCTTCTGGAGTGCGGAAGAGATGGGGTTTGTGGGATCTCAAGCCTTTGTACGGGCTTCCACGTTTCCTCTTGCCCAGATCCTGGCTGTACTGAACGCCGATACTGTTGGAAATGGGATGATCGGGGATTTTGCACTCTGGGCGGACGGGGATAATCCAGCCTTCAAGGCGATCCGTCAAGCGGCAGCCGAAGCGGGTGCCAGTGCCCAAAAAACATCCCAAGCAGCCCACAACAGTGATTCCATCAGTTTTGCCTCAGCGGGTATACCGGCGGCGACCCTCATGGCGCGAGATTGGCTCTATAAAAACCATACGCCAGAGGATAATTTCTCGCTGTTGAAGCCCGAACAGATTCAATTGGCCAGTGAGATTATATACCGTGCCGTTCGCAGTTTAGCCTTCTAAGGAATGACCGTTAACAATGGACTAACAGGAACAATTGGGACGGAAATAGGAGTTTGGTTGCTGGCCTCAGTTAAGTCATATTTGGTGCGAAGGATGATTAAATCGATCCGGCGATTTTTACCTCGACCGGCGTCGGTCTCGTTGGAAGTGATGGGCCGATATTCTCCGTACCCTGTGGCAGAGAGTCGATCCGGGGAGATCCCATCACGCTGTAAGATCTGCACAACATTGGTAGACCGAATCACGGATAATTCCCAGTTACTGGGGAATTGAGGTGTACTGATTGGTAAATTATCCGTATGGCCCTCTACTTTAATTTGGTTAGGTGCTACGCCAAGGACTGTGGAGATTTTCTCAAGGATGTCGCGGGCCCGGGCTGTTATGACGGCTGAGCCACTTTCAAAGAGCAACGTTTCCTGGATGCTGACCACGAGACCGCGCTCTTCGATGGAAGTGACCAAGGTCGCTTGGATACCGTTGTCCGCTGCAAACTTATCGAGTTTGGCTTTGATCGCGTCAAGACTCATCTTCTCTATGTCGCCATTAGCCGAACTGTCGTTTGGATTTTCACTGGTGTCAGGCTTGGTATAGGCTGTATTGTTGGGATCCATGCCATTGCCTGGGACGGTGGTCTGCGAGGAAGGGGTCCCGGTCGTAAAGAGAGACGGCCCGACAGGGCTTGTAGCTAACTCAATTTTGGCAGGTGTTCCTCCGCCGAGGGCCTTATTGAGAGATTCGGCAACAGCGGCAAATCGCTCGGCATCGACTTTACTCATGGAATAAAGGACGACAAAGAAAATCATGAGTAGGGTAATCAAGTCAGCGTAAGTGAGCAGCCAACGTTCGTTATTTTCTTTTTCTGCTTCATGTTCGCGTTTTCTACTCATCGGCTATCATTGACAGCAGCATTACCGGGTGCGGCTGAACCTTCTTGATTTTTTTGTTGGGTGGGGAGCATAGAACCAACGTGGGTTTTCAATTTCTCTTTTAGAATCGAGGGATTTTCTCCTGCTTGAATCGAGAGGATTCCGTCTAAAACCATCTCCATGGCGGATACTTCGGCTTTATCCTTCATTTTTAACTTGGTGGCAATGGGAAGCCAGAGAAGGTTTGCAGAGCCGACCCCATATAGAGTAGCGATGAACGCAGCAGCAATGGAATGGGAGAGCGCTTCGGGATCGGAAAGATTACCTAAGACCATGACAAGGCCCATGACCGTACCGATAATTCCCATGGTGGGGCCATAACCACCGGCCGCTTCGAAGACGGAGGCTCCAACCTTATGGCGTTTCTCCAGGACGGCGATATTTGACTCTAGGATCTCGCGGGTTATTTCTGGATCTGTGCCGTCAATGACGAGTTGCATGCCTTGGCGAGTAAAACGATCGGTCACGGTTTCAAGTTCTTGTTCCAGACTGAGTAAGCCTTCGCGCCGTGCTTTTTCTGCAAATCTGACGAGTGTCTCGTAAGCTTCGGCGGATCCGAAGGATTGAGAAGTAAAGGCAAGTTTAAACCATTTAGGAAGGTTTTTGAGGTCGGAGAGTGGAAAACTGATTAAAACTGCTCCGGCAGTCCCCCCGAAAACGATCAGTGCTGCGGATGCCCCCCAAAGTGAACCGACCGTTCCCCCTTCTAAAATAAAGCCAGTGATAATAAAACCGAACCCTACGATAATACCTATGATAGTCGATAAATCCATGTTGTAATTGCCGCGCCCCAAATTTTATGATTAGAGAAAAATGCTGATAAGGGGTTGCGACGTACCTCCCTTGCTAATAAGATCTCCTATAATGATATCGACATATTAAGCTCAAAGCGTTAGGTCGCGAGCTAAGTTTTTTATAACTTATTATACAGGAAAAGAAGAGAAGGAACGCAAATTTTTGGTTTTTGATAAGAAAAATATTCATCGGGCACATAAGTAGGGAAATCATATCAAAAATAATAAGAAAACTATGAGAAAACTATGGCTATTGAAGAATAAAAGAAAAATTCTTCTTCAGTTTTGCTAGGGCATCGCCGATATAGAGAGTAAGAATATGTATCTGGAGTGAGCGAAATGAAAATTGACGGAACATCCATGTCTCCGCTGGGGAGCGTTCAAGCATCCAATCGCTTGAGTCAAGTCGAAAAGAAAACGCTGGTTTCTGAAGCAGACAAAGTAGCCGTTTCGGATAAAGCACAAGTGTATCAGGCTTTACTACAGAAAGTTAAAGAGATTCCTTCCGTGCGTGAGGAACGTGTACGGGCTCTTTCTGAACAGATTGAACGGGGAGAATTTAAGGTTGATGGACAAAAGATTGCCGATAAGTTATTGGGCACTGAATGATTTAGTTGGATTATTTACTCAGAGGGGGTAACTTCCGTGTCTGAAGTACTTCAGAATTTGAATGAAAACTTAAAGCGACAAGTCACACTCTATGAGGAATTACATGTTCTGGAACGAGAAAAACAAACTGCCCTCATTAAGAATGATCTCCAAGAGATCGAGCAAATCACTGCTCGGCAAGAACCCCTTATGCTGGGTGCAAGCCACTTGGAGAAAGAACGTCTTTTGTGGGCTGAACATATCGGGCGTGACCTTGGAAAAGTACCGGAAGATCTGACATTAGCAGAACTTGCGGAGCATTTCCCTGTCTTAGAGAAAGTACGCCTTGATCTCGACCAAGTTGTAGGACAATTACAAGAGATCCATGAGATTAACACCCAACTGCTGCAACAAGCTATGAGAGTTGTAGACTTTACTGTGGGCATGTTGACTCATCAGGAAAAAAATACATACCAGAATCCCAGTGTTAAAGAGAATGAAGGAACCCGAAAACTTCATCTCTTGGATCGGAGGGCTTAACACACTATGAGTTCTACCTTTTTTGGCTTAGAAGTTTCGCGAAGAGCGCTGGCCTCCCAGCAAGCCGCTTTAAATATTACGGGACATAATATTTCCAATGCCAATACTCAAGGGTATACGCGGCAGATTGGGAATTTTACGGCAACCACGCCCTATACGATCTCCACGGGTGGAGGAAATATGAGCTTAGGTTCGGGGGTAACTCTAGATACGATCTCTCGGGCTCGAGATGCCTTTGTGGATCGACAGTTTCGAGGGGAGACGTCTAAGCAACAGTATTGGGCGGGAAGGCAGGATAGTCTGTCAAAAGTAGAAGGAATGCTTAACGAACCTTCAGACAATAGTTTGAGTAATGACTTGAACAAGTTTTGGAGCTCATGGAGTGAGCTATCAAAAAATCCAGGGAATATGGGGGCACGCTCAGTCGTTCGTGCGCGAGCTCAAACGTTAACGGACAGTTTCCATAGTATTGCTCAACAGGTCAGTGATATGAGAGAAAATATGGATTCATCGATAAAAGTACAGGTGCGCCAAATCAATATTTATGGTCAACAAATTAAGGATCTGAATGATCAAATTAAGCGGGCAGAAGTCTCTGGGGATAACCCTAACGATTTGCGTGATCTAAGGGACTCCTTAGTGGATGACCTTTCAAAGATAGTGAGCGTCAGGATCGTTGAAACCAAGGACCCCAACTTTACGGATCGCAGTGTGGGTAACTATAAGGTGATCATCGGTGATGAGACTTCAGGCAACACCTTGGTGAATGACAGCACGGTACGCTTCTTAGAGGACCCTCCTCCACAAAACGCTGAAGGTTTTGCCCGGGTGGTCTGGAGTGATGATCCAAGTAAGGAAATTGAATTAGGTACTAAGCTTGGATCGCTATCTGCCAACATCCAGGTGCGAGATCAGGATCTGGTCAAGTTTGGAGCGCAATTTGACACGTTGGCGCAAGGAATTGCTCATGCGGTCAATGCGTTGCATCAGACAGGGCAAGGGTTAACTGCTGAGGGTATTATTGGTATTAACTTTTTCACGGATGGTTCGAACCCTCCAGCATCGACTCCGCCGGCACTTCCTTCGATCACGGCCTCAACAATTTCCATCAACCTTGATATTTTGGAAGATGCCAATAGAATTGCGACGGGAGCAATCCCGTTGGATGGTACGTCTTTGGTAACTGAGGGAGATGGGAGTATCGCCCAAGCTATCTCCTCTTTGTCGAGCGGGTGGAATGCCTTGACGAGTCTCATTGCGGAGGGTAGATTTGGCGCAACTGGTCTAAATCCCTTATCAGCGTCGTCACTTGGGGATTTTTATGGGGCAAATGTTGCTCAGATCGGTGTCGATGTGCAGCAGGCCAATCGGATGAAAGCAGGAGAAGATATCTTAGTCACAAATTTAATGAACCAAAGAGAGTCTTCTATCGGCGTATCGCTGGATGAGGAAATGGCTAATCTTGTAAAGTTCCAGAAAAGCTATTCGGCAGCTGCTCGGATGGTCACCATGATGGACGATATGTTGGATACGATTGTTAATAGAATGGGAATGACGAGATAGGGGTTGATTGATCCATGAGGATAACGAATAATATGCTGAGTCAAAACTTATTACGCAACCTTGAGACTGCCCAGGGAAGGATGGATCAGTTGCAAAATCAGTTGTCTTCAGGGTATCGAATAAGCCGCCCTTCAGATGATCCAGCAGGGATTCAAAATGCTATGCGTTTGAGGAGCAATATTTCTAACGTCGAGCAATGGAAGAACAATGCCGATGAGGCTTTGTCCTATATGAATTCGACAGACAGTACTCTAGGGGATGTCACCTCGATGCTGCAACGGGTGAGGGAACTTACGGTTCAAGGGGCCAATGGGACGTTATCGGGGAATGATAGAAAAAACATTGAGGTTGAAGTGGATGAGCTTTCAAAACATCTGCAGATGATAGCCAACACTCAAATTGGTTCAAAATATATTTTCTCGGGTACCGCTACGAATCAGAAATTAGTCTCTTCGGGCGGAACGATGCAGGGGAATAATCAGGAAGTAATGTTTGAAGTTGGGAATAACTTGAGTCTCCCTATTTCTGTCAATGGGCATAAATTGTTTGGGGATTCTACGGATATTCCTTCGGGAATATTCACGACACTGAGTGCCTTAAGTGATGCCTTGAAGAACAATGACTCGACGGGTATCAATGATGCCTTAGGGAATATTGATAAAAATATTGATAATGTCATTGCTTTAAGAGCGGACTTAGGAGCGCGCACGAACCGGATGACGGCCCTTCGAGAACAATTGGATACTACATCAATTAATTTGCAGACAAACCTTTCCAGTATTCAAGATGTGGATATTGCGAGGACGATTACGGAGTTTACGAATTCACAAAATGTTTATAAGGCGGCTTTGAGTGTTGGGGCTAAGATTATTCAGCCGAGTTTGGTGGATTTTATGAGGTAAGTTTTGCTTAACAGTCGGTCAGCCAGAACTCACAGACCAAACTAGAACTCAAGCCTTCAACTCGTCAGTCAAGGGGTTTTCCATCGAAGGGAGTGGCTTCTGTGATCCAACTCAACATTTCAACTCAGCCGATTCGTCTGGATTATTCGATTCAAAATGCTAAGCTAAATCTGCAATCAACTCCGGCTAAGGTGCAAATGGAGACGATGGCGGCGACGTTGGAGATTCATCAGCCTCGTGGGGACCTGACGATTGATCAGACGCCTTGTCGTTACTCTTTAGGGCTAAAGAATAACGCTGATTTTGCCCGGGATAATGCTGAACTGGGTAGGCAAAGCGCCAGGAACGCTATCGCCCGAATTGTTGATGAAGGTAACCAGATGGCCCGGATTGAGAGTAACTCAAATGCTATTGCAGATATAGCTGCCAACTATAGCTTTTCGGAAGCCCCTGGAATTACTTTGGGTCATATTGAGGCACCAAACATTCGTTATCAGGCGAATCCGGTTCGGTTTAACCCTACTGCCGGTAAAGTAAACTTTACTGTGCAACCTGGTACCATTGAAGGTGATTATCAGCCTGGGAGAGTCGATATTAGAGTCACTCAATACCCGAGTATTCAGTACTCAACAGTGGATGTCAAGATTTGAAAGTTGCTATGAGGTATGAGAATGAGTTCCTAAAGAGGAGGCTATACTTATGATAATAGAGTCAACTAGGTTCGGTGAAGTGGAAGTAGCAGAAGAACAATTATTTAAATTTCCAAACGGAATTCCGGGATTTCCCGACGAGAAGAGCTTTGCATATATACTACATGGAGAGGAAAGTCCTTTCATTTTTCTGCAATCGACAATAGAAGCCAATTTAACCTTTGTATTGGTAGATCCGTTTGCTTTTTTCAAGGATTACGAATTTGATCTGGATGATGAAATAGCCAAGGAATTAGAGCTTTCGCAAGAAAACCCGCCCCAAGTATTTTTGATTGCTAATGCGAAAGAAAGACTGGCGGATATGACAGTGAATCTGTTGGCGCCTATAGTTATGAACGGAATCAATCGAACGGGCAGGCAAGTTATTCTGGACAAGCCAGAGTATTCTATCCGACACAAACTGTTTCCTGACGGCTTGCCGAAAGAAGCTGTTAAAGGAGGAACGTAATATGTTGGCACTTACCCGCAAAGTTGGCGAGAGAATCGTCATCGGTGACAGTATTGTGGTGACGGTGGTCAGTATCAAAGGCGATAACATCCGCCTGGCCATTGAGGCACCCAAAGAGGTTAAGATCTACCGTGGTGAGATTTTCGATGCTATCGTGGCCGAAAACCAACAAGCGGCAGTTCCCATGGATTTAGCGGAGTTGGATATACTTAAAGGATTAAAACATAAGAAGTAAGGTGCTCTGTGCATCTTGCTTCTTTTTTAGGTCGAGGAGGGATGTTTAGCTTAACAGTCGCTCAGCCAGAACTCACAGACCAAACTAAGACTCAGACTTCGGTTTGGGGTTGAGGGTGCCCGCCAAATTCGCCATCCTTGACTCAGTTGGCGGCTTCGCACGTCCTGTGCTCAGCCCTTAGTATAGGGTGCTTGTCTTCGTTAAGTTTGGTGGCTGCTTCATTCTAAGGCTTCACTCCTTGTTAAGCCAAACATCCCTGGCTTTGGGGGTTGGAGAGGATGTTTAGCTAAACAGTCGGTCAGGTTCTCGAATTTGTTTTTTAAGCTAAGTACCCTAGTGGAGCGGCTGGAAGCTCCCTGGAGCAAGTCTTGAAGAGATCTCATATAAAGCGTAATCAGAAGTGTTTGATACTTTGATTTATGGTATAATATGGTTATAACAGGTGAAAAAAATAGATTTTTCATGGTATACTAAAAGTAAATAAACATATGGAGAGATGTTATGAGTATTCTAGCGTTTTCCTCAGACTCCATTTATACCTATGCTGATGTTCTAGCTTGGTCAGAGCATGAACGATGGGAAATCCTCGAAGGCGTACCCTACTCTATGTCACCAGCACCCACTATCCGACATCAGGAAGTTGTCGGAGCTTTGTATAGAATTTTTGCTAATTACATGCAAGGAAAGGCTTGTCGAGTCTTCATTTCGCCATTAGATGTATTATTGACTATGGGGCAAGAGTCGGATGAACAGATTCAAACCGTGGTCCAACCTGATGTGTTTGTTGTCTGTGACAAATCTAAGCTAGATAAACGACGCTGCAAAGGTGCGCCGGACCTGATTATCGAAGTACTCTCTCCCGCAACCGTCAGAAAAGACCGTAGGGAAAAGTTTCTCCTTTACGAGAAGCACGGTGTTAAAGAATATTGGCTCGTTGAACCTGATTCTAAACTGATCACTGCGTTTATCTTAAAAGAAGGTCAGTATGGCCGCCCTAATATATACAGCGACGAAGAGGGAATGAAAACGTCTATTTTTGCTGATCTGACAGTAAATCTAGCAGAAGTATTTGCTGATATAGAGGGTGAGGAAGACCCCATATGATGATTAGAATCGATCAAGATAAACTGCAGCAATTGGCGAATCGCTATCAGTTACGTCTTTTAGTCTATTATGGAAGCTATGCGCGCAAGGAAGATTATGACCCCTCTAAAAGCGACATCGATATCGCCTTTGTCTCCAAAAGTCCACTTGACGTACAGCAACTATTTGATTTGATGACGGATTTAATTGTTCTGCATAGCAAGAGTGCCATTGATATGGTGAATCTATCAACCGCTTCTGGCCTACTCAAAGAGGCCATTGCCAATGATGGAAGGGTTCTTTATGAGGATGAAGAGGGGTATTTTAATAAACTTTGCCCCTATCTCTACAAAAGCTACTATGAAACACGAAAATTTCGGCAGGTCAAACAAGCCATCTTCCAGAAAAAATTAGCGGAGGAATTGAAAAATGTCCGACAGTGATAGAATTTGTGCTAAGCTAGACAAACTATATGCTTATTATGAAGAGTTAAAAAACATCTCTACTATTTCCCTAGAAGAATACAATCATAATATACTTTACCGTCGGGCAATCGAAAGAACGATGCAACTAATCGTAGAATGCGCTACGGACATGAACAATATGTTGCTCAAGATGCATGGACAAAAGGGATCCACTGACTATTTTAACTCTTTCATTGATATCGCTGAATTAAACATTATTCCTACGAATTTCGCACTCAAGATCGCGCCTTCCACCGGGCTTAGAAATATATTGGTGCACGAATACGAAGATATTAATGATGAAATCGTTTATCAATCTATTGGTACGTGTTTAGAATACTATTTGGAATATATGGATTTGATTAACGTGTATTTACAATGTGCAGAATAACTTTTCCCACCATGTTCCTGTCGATGTCTTTCCAGAATGATGGTTGATAAGTTGAAACCTTTGCGGGAACTTGAAATTGATTATCGAATATCGTATAATTACTTTAGTTAATGCGTATTATTAAAAGTCGGGATGCGCAAACATCCCGACAGTACAACTGACCGCAGTGAGCGGCCTTTAAGAAGAGCAAGAAGCTCCCGTAGGAAAAGGGTGGGGCTACTTGCTCTTACCCATTCCTTTGACTATTATTACAGCTAAAGTAGCTAAAGAAATTGCCACTATCAACGCTTCATATACAGTCATAAGCCTCACCCCCTTTCATCGGAGGATCGGCCACCCACCCTAGCCCTTATAGTTGTACATACTTATTATACCATAATTTACAGATCTTAGAGAGATTTCTCTCTAAGATCTGCTCTTTTTGTTATTAGAATAAGGTAATATGGAGCATATGGATAAAAAACAGGACAGGAAACCGATTGATTTAGGTACCGGGATCTTTGCTTAAGCAAAACATCCCTGGTTTTGTGGGTCGGGGAGGATGTATAGCTTAACAGCACCGGTTCTCCATCGGTTCCCTATGGTAACGTAAGGTTCCAGGAAGCTGTGCTGCAGGTCGTTTCATGGTCCTAGTGAATTGTGTGTAAATTGTGTTAGGGTATGTATTAGGGTACGACCCCGTTGGGAATAATTTTTACTGAAACGTTAGATTCATGCTGTATTTACGTCTATATAATATAGAGATTGAAAGGAGTGACATAGAATGTTTAGAAGTGTTATTTTAATTCTTATTTTGGCATTTTCGTTAACAGGTTGTGCATCAAACAGCCCAACACCGGATAAAGGTAATATCAAAGAAGACCGAGCCAAATCAAATCCTCCTCAAAGTATCACAATCAACAACATTGACTTTGAAGTCGTAAATGAAGTGCCCGAGTTAAACGAAATGCCTCATGATAGAGGCTTTAGAGCTATCGAAAAAGAAGATGGTTATCTGATTCTAATTAGTATGGGAGAAAAAAATACAGGGGGTTACTCTATCGAAGTCTTAAATGTGGTAGATAATGAAGGTATAACTACTATTATCACCAAGGTAACAGCCCCAGAAAAAGATCAAATTACCACTCAAGCGATAACGTATCCTAAGACAGCTATTAAAATCGCTAAAAATATTTCTCCTAACTTCTACGTTGTTGATGATAAAGGGAAGGCATATAACGCTATACCGTAAACCTATGATGAGTAATAAGAGCGGATCTTCTTTCGAGGTTAACTAATTCATTCTGAGAAATGTATCTTGCGCCCTCTTTTCGAAGGAGGCGTTTTTTTTATATTGAATAGTATTCCTCGATCCAAGCCATCGAGCGAGAGTGACGAGATATTTAAGTAACGTAAGGTTCTAGGAAGCAGTGCTGAAGGTTGTTTCATGGTCCTAGTGAATTGTGTGTAAATTGTGTTAGGGTGAATTGTGTTAGGGTGAATTGTGTTAGGGTACGACCCCGTTGGGAGGAAAAGGAAGCCCTCGGGTTAATCCCAAGACCTTTTCCGACCCGAGCACGATGTTGTACTAGACGGTTTAAAAAGGAACCAGACAGTGGCATTTCAAGAAGCTTCAAATAAAAGATACAAGGTAGAGAGACGTTTTGCGACCATGGTAAGAAATCATGGTCTTAGAAGATGTAGATTCATAAAACTTGCTGGCGCAAAAATTCATATTACCTTAGCAAATATGGCATGCAATATTGTCGTAAACTTGCTCACACCATCTAGCTTCCCTATGTCATAAATTGGAAGAAAGCTCCAATAACATGAGCTCAATTAGATAATTCAGTTCTAATATAGACTAAAGTTATTGAATAATTATCCAAAATCGAATAAATTTTTAAAAACTTGATGTGTTTAATGAATATTTATACATTTTTGGCTACTTTTTCGGAGGTTTCTCAGGCACCGGGGTCCTCACATACTAAGTGATAGAAGATTCCTCGAACAGGCGCGAAACGATGAGCAGTAGTGATCTATTCCGCCGTTGAGTATTATTGAATTTAGATAAGATGAGGTGAAAGATACAGTAAATAGAAGGAGGAACGAGCAATACGCTATAAATAAGCTAATAAATCAATAATAAGCCCTAAGGTTAAGGTCTCAACCCTACGATATATTAATTAGCAGGTATAGTAGAAAACCTTCAGCCCAACCGGCCGGAGGGCGAAGTGCTCTACTTCCAGCAAAAGGAGATGCACGGGCAAGGATGCCTGGCATAAAAATCAAGGAGGAATTAATTATGATTATCAATCACAACCTAGGTTCAATGAACGCTAACAGACAAATGGGCATTAATGCAGCAAATGCAAGTAAATCCATGGAAAAACTTTCTTCAGGTCTTAGAATTAACAAGGCTGGAGACGATGCAGCAGGTCTTGCTATATCAGAAAAAATGAGAGGCCAAATTAGGGGACTTGATCAAGCTTCAGCTAATTCACAAAGTGCAATATCATTATTACAAACTGGTGAAGGCGCGCTAAATGAAACGCATTCCATTCTTCAAAGAATGAGAGAACTGGCAGTTCAAGGCTCGAACGATACCTTAAATTCTAATGACAGAGGCCAAGTGCAAAAAGAAATGGATGCTCTAACAGCAGAAATTGATAGAATTGGTAACAATACAGAGTTCAATACTAAGAACCTATTAAATGGAGGAGCAGGATTAGATATTACAACTAATGCTGAAACCGTTGGTGGAGCAAATGCTGATTGGATTAATATTACTGGCGGAAGCGCAGATACAAAAATTGGAACAGTAAATGTTATCCAAGCTACAGCTGCAGCAAACACATCGCAAACCTTCACGGCAGATAGTACTACTTCAGGTGCAAAGTCATTAACAATAAATGGAACTACAATTAATTATACTTCTACTGCTACTACGGCTCTTAATAATGCAGATGCTATTAGAGCTGCAGTTACTGAAGTAGCTGATCAATTAGGTATAACTGTCAGTGGTACAGGCACAACTCTAACCTTTAATTCAAAAGATGTTGGTTCTGCGTCAACACTTACCGTTGCCGCAGGAGCGCAGGGATTAACAGCTGCAATAGTAGCGAGTACTACTACTAATGGTTCAGATGCAACTATTACTACCGATACAACTGGCGGCGCTACGGCAATAGCATCAACAGATATGGTTGCTAGTGGAAATCTTATCACAGTTGTTAGTGGTAATTTTAAAGGTATGGAAATAAAATTAAACAGTGATGTAATGAGTTCAACAGCAGCTAACAATGATACAAACTTTACTATTGAAGCAAATGGTACCTTAAATATGCAAATAGGCGCCAACGAAAATCAAACCATGGGATTAACAATTAATGATATGAGGGCAGCTGCACTTGGGGTTAATGCAATAAGTGTATCAAATTCTACTACTGCAGGTAATGCTATTACTACCATCCAAACTGCTATTGATACAGTCTCATCTGAGAGATCAAAACTGGGTGCTTTCACAAACAGATTAGAACATACAATAGCTAACTTAGGGACTGCTGCGGAAAACATGACAGCAGCAGAATCAAGAATTAGAGATGTTGATATGGCAAAAGAAATGTCTACTTTCTCAAAGAACAACATTCTTTCCCAGGCTGCTCAAGCTATGCTTGCTCAAGCTAATCAACAACCACAACAAGTTCTTCAGTTATTAAGATAAGTGATAAACCAATAAAAGATTTTTAAGGAGTCAGGGTGAAAGCTCTGGCTCTTTTTGGTAAAGAAAAGAAAAATAAACAGATGATAAAAGAGGCGTAAGTATGGAAAAAGGAACAAATGATTTTGGATTCTATTACTTTGGTAAAGATATTAAAATTAATGGCAATTTTTATACTGCTTCTCCTGAAAGAATATATATTGGAGATTCAGGTATTATAGCAGAGTCAGTTGAACTTAGTGTAAGTGAAAATTGGTGTAATATTAAAAATGATATTAATTTGAAGATAAATGATAATTTCTTCTTTAATAGTAGAGTTAAGATAGAAGCAGCAAATTATGTTGAAATTGGAAGATATGTTACTGTTGGACCAGAGGCTTTCATTTCTGACCTTTGTCATGAATATAAATTGCCACAGTTGCCAGTGAAGTTACAAGGATTCATTAATGTAAATGAAAATAAAGTGATAATAAAGGATGGCGCTTGGATTGGAGCTGGAGCCAAAGTAATTGGTAATCTTACAGTTGGCTATGGTGCAGTAATCGGAACAAATGCTGTAGTTACAAAGGATATACCAGACCATTCAGTTGCTGTAGGTGTTCCTGCAAGAGTCATTAAGATATTTGATTATAGTAAAGGTACATGGGTAAATGTAAAAGATAATTCGAAGTTGCTACGAAAAGTACTAATTAGTCGAGGAATATTTAAAGGATATGATTTTGATTTAATTGAAAAAAAGGAAAAAGGTTTAAGTGCGTTTACTGATGTGCCTGAAATTATAAATGAAAGAATAGATAAGATAGTTATTGTGTTAATTAAAATAAATAAAGTTATAAAAAGTATAATAAATTTGTTGCTGGAAGAAAAATATGATGATAGCAAACTTTGCTTAATAGACTTAACATCAAATTTAGATACAATTCAAAAATCAATAAAGAATATATTAGAAGACCAAGATTTGGAATTTTTAAAGGAAAGTTTTATCACCCTAAATAAAAATCTTAATTTGATAATAAATATGTATGAAAATAAAACATATAATAATGCTATTGAGTTATTTCAAAATAGTCTATTGATTACGATTGATAATTTAAGTATACAATTGTCGAAATGTAAGAAATAGAATAGCCTTTTTATTATAGACGAAATTTCTACTGTAGTAGGCAAAGTGGAAATTGCCTCGGAGGTTAGGTTCGATCCTTGTTTAACCCTAACGGTTTGTGGTACTTCTTACGATATGTATAGTAGTAGATCAATTAGTGCTGCTGTTTGAATTATTGTTTGGATAGGAGGGTTTTGATATGGCACTTGGATCGGTAGGAGGAACCTATGGTCTGTCTGGTTCGGGCATGGATATTGACTCGATTGTTAAATCGTTAATGACAAGGCAACAAGCAAAAGCGGATGCGCTGCTACAAAAGAAAACGGTTTTACAATGGCAAAAAGATGCGTACAATAAAACCTATGATGATATCAATAGTTTCCGTAATTCGGTGTTTAATTACAAACTCCAAGGGACTTTAAACCCACATAAGGTCTCCTCCAGTAATACGTCAGTGGCGACTGCAACGGCTAATGCAGATGCAGCGGATGTGAGTCATTCTCTAGTGGTTGCACAGTTAGCCAGCGGTGTTAATTTATTGAGTACTGACAATATTAGTATTGGAGATAAGAGTACTCTTGCGACTCAAATGGGTGTTTTAAATTCCTTTACACTCAACATTGAAAATGGTTCGACTAGCAAATCTATTACCGTTAACCCAACGGACAGTATTAATACTGTTGTAAGTGCTATCAATAAGGCTGGTGTCAATGTGAAAGCCAGTTATGATAGTATGCTAGATCGGTTTTTTATATCGACGACCAATATGGGATCTGCAACGGGGATTAACATTACCACGACTAGTATTAGCCCCGATGCATCGGTCAGGGACGATGGTCGTCTTTTTATTGAAGGGTTGCATCTATACTCTGATGCTCCCAGCAGTTCTAGTACTAGTAATGGAACGGACACAACCACAACCACTTCGTATTCAAGTGCACCAGGTCAAGATGCTGTTTTTAAATTAGATGGAGTGTCTCTAACCCAAGCAAGCAATACGTTCAGTATCTCTGGTGTGACGTACGGTCTCACCGGCGTCTCAGCAGGCGCAGCGATGCTGTCACCTGGGGTTATGGATACCACTGTTGGACAAGCAAGCAACGTAACCGTATCCAACGATACCGACACTGCCGTAGCCAGTATCCAATCCCTAGTTGACTCCTATAACAAAATCCTAGCTGACATCAATGGTAAGCTGAAGGAAACTAGGTATAAGGATTTTCCACCACTGACGGATGCTCAAAAGTCGGTGATGAAGGAAGCAGATATTACTGCCTGGGAGACCAAAGCGAAGAGTGGGATGCTTCGTAATGATCAAACCTTATCCAGTCTTGTGAACACGATGCGAAATGCTTTCTCCAACCCTATTGCGGGCATTACGGGTCCTTATAATAGCGGGTCATCAATTGGAATTACCTCTGGCAACTATACTGAGGGTGGTAAATTAACTTTGAATACCGACAAATTAAGGACAGCATTGAATGCTAATCCTGATGTACTGAATCAGTTGTTTGGTGCTAGTGGGGAAAGAACGGACGGCACAATCGATACCAGTCGGCAAGGGATCGCTGGGCGATTGTATGATGGGATCAAGACTAAATTGGATCAAGTTGCCCAAATAGCTGGTACAACAGCTGGGGCGCAATATGATATTAATAGTAGTTATGCTAAAAGAATTACCGCTTACAATACTCAAATCAGCAACGTTGCCGACAGGTTTGAAACGATGGAAAAGGCCTATTATAAGCAGTTTAGTGCAATGGAAGTAGCTTTACAGCAACTATATTCCCAGAGCAGTTGGTTATCATCGGCATTAAGTTCAGGTAGTGGTTAAGATTTCAAGTTTAATTGGGAGGGAATATATCATGACAAATCTACAAATGGCCAACGCCTACAAAAATCAACAAATAATGACGTCCTCACCAGAACAACTAACCTTACTCCTCTACAACGGGGCCCTGCGCTTCCTAACGGAAAGCATCCAAGCATTGGAACAAGGCGATATCCCAAAATCCCACAACGCCAATATGCGGGTGCAGGCTATCGTACGTGAATTTGTACGCACCTTGGATATGAGCTATGAACTCACAGAAACTTGGGCACGACTTTACGAATACACTGAATACTGTCTCATTCAAGGCAATATCAAAAAAGATGTCAAACAGTTGAATGAAGCTAAGACTATGTTAGAAGATATGCGTGAGGGATGGATCGGTGCTATGCAACAAACTCATGTAGCACGGGCGGTAGGTAAGTAATGGAAGGCAAGACAGCAGAAGCTTTGTGGCAGGATTACCGGTTTCTTACAAAGGAAATGATGAAGTTTTTAATCCAGCAAGATATGGAACTCTTCAATGACCTGATGAATCAGAGGGAACGGTTGCAGATCATCATTGACCAGACTGCCGATGATGGCTTCAAAGTCTCAAAGAAAGGAAGAAATTTACTCAACGAAATTCAGCAAGTCAACCGAGAAATTACCAATAATATGCAACTTCTACACAGTAGCAGCAAACGACATCATCAGGTTTCAGAAGCCTATGGGGCTACCAGCACCACGACCGTTAGTCAAATGAATTGGAAGCGATAATTTGTTAATAAGGAGGGGTTTGTGATGATTAATCCTATTCAACCAAATACCCAGACCACCAGTATTCCGATGAATGCTTTTTCAGGACAAAAGCTAGAAAAGCCACAAGAAAATCCTCGGCCCGTTATTGACCGCAAGCAAGAAGTTCCGTCGGCCCGTGAAGAAATTCCACGCGAGAAGGTAGAAAAGACTGTAGAAAAGCTCAATCGGCTCATGGGAATTATTGATAAACGCTACGAGTTTAGTATCCATGATAATACTAATGTGCTTACGGTTAGAATTGTTGACCAGCAAAATGGAGAAGTACTGGATGAAATTCCTTCCAAACGTGCTTTGGAGATTCTAGATTCTTTTAGCCAGATCGCTGGATTGTTTTTCGATAAGCAAGTCTAATTCTAATAAAAGCTAGTCAGCAGGGGCTAGTGCATAAAAATAAAATAAAATAAACTAAATTCTCTCCTTAATACACAACAGGATGCTGGCTTGGCACCCTGTTTTATTTTTGCCCAAAGGTCCTATATAATTTGTCGAATAAATTGTTTAAGGTTTATTAATAGATGTTTCGATAAGAAACAAAAGATTAAAGAAGTTTTATCTGTTTTATTTGGAGGAATCCCAATAATAATGGCGAATAAATAAAGTTATTCTATTTGCGCGATTCATGTCGTTAAGTGGAGAATAGTCGAAGAGTCCTCCAGAAGGAGTATGCATTAAGATAGGGGTGGTAAAGCATGAACCAGAGTAACGACAATAATATGGGTGTCGATCTGGGCGAATTTCTAGAGTTTTACCTATTAGATTCCTCAGAACAGATCGAAAGGCTCGGAGCAGGGCTTTTGCAACTGGAGAAAGAGGGAGGAAATATTGGGCTGATCAACGATCTTTTCCGCTCCGCGCACAGTTTAAAGGGCGCTTCGGGAACCATGGGGTTCACACCGATTGTGGCGATGACCCACGCGGCTGAAGACTTATTGGATCGTTTGCGTCAGGGAAAAATAGAGGTTTCTCTCGAAATGATTGACATTTTACTAGCCGTGACCGACCGGGTCAAAGCGATGCTAGTTAAAGTAGAGCAACGTCAGGAGATCTCGGTAGGATATGAAGATTTAGTCATTTCGTTGAAGGGGTTAATTAATGGAGAAAAACCAGTTATTCTGGCAACTCCTCAATTTTCTCAGGGACAAGAGGGGGCGATGGCGAAATTTGTCCCGCTGAACTTCTCTTTATCCCAGGATGAAGGAGAAAAACTGAACAATGCTCATATGATGGGACATGGTATTTATCAAGTGGACGTGAAATTTGCGTCAGGTACCCTTATGAAGGCGGTTCGTGCTGTGATGGCGACCCAGCGGCTTGAGGGAATGGGGTCGGTGATCAAAATTCTTCCGAGTCTTGAAGATCTGGAGGTCGGAGATGCGGAGGGCTTTTCCCTATTAGTACTTAGTGATGAACCCAACGAAGAAATTCGCAGGGAATTATTGGAGATCTCTGAGCTAGTGGAGGTTGATATTCACCCCTATCCAGTGGGCGAAGGGGTCGAAGAAACTGAAGCAAACGAAAGAGAAGTAGAGGTTAAGGGAGAATCAGTTACAGATTCAGAAAGATTTATTGAGACAACGGGTGTCAAATCAGAAATAACGTCGGAAGAAATCGCAGATGTCTTAACGGAGTCGAAAATATTTAAGCCACTCCCCATTCAGAAAATCGCTGTCGTGCCAAAAGTGGTCGTTCCAGTTTCTACTGCACCGGCAACTGAAGCGGTGAGTGGAGAGAGCAACGCACAAGTACATACGATTCGTGTGGATACGGTAAGGATGGATAACCTTATTAACCTGGTCGGAGAAATGGTCATTACTCGGACCCGTTTGGTGCAAATAGGGTTGGATCTGAAGATCCAGTACAGTACAGATAATATGGTCAATAGCTTAAATGAAGCGAACGTATACTTGGGCCGATTAATGAATGACCTGCAAGAGAGCGTCATGCGTCTTCGGATGGTGGCCATTGGGACGGTCTTTAATCGTTTTCCACGTTTGGTGCGTGATCTCGCTAAGAAAACAGGTAAAGAGATTGAGCTGGTCTTAAAAGGGGAAGACACTGAACTAGATAAGACGGTTGTTGAACTGATTGGGGATCCTTTAATGCACTTGATTCGGAATTCCGTCGATCATGGGATCGAATCTCCGGAAGAGCGCCTGGCATCAGGTAAACCCCAGCTCGGAACGATTACCTTAGATGCTTATCATGAAGGAAACCATATTGCAATTGTCATCTCGGATGATGGAGCGGGGTTAGACCTAGAAAAAATCAGGAGCATTGCGGTATCTAAAGGGCTGGTCGGTGAGAGAGAGGAACTCACAGAAAATGATATCTCTAACCTTATCTTCTTGCCGGGCTTCAGCACGGCAGAGAAGGTGACAGATATTTCTGGTCGAGGTGTGGGGATGGATGTTGTGAAAAAGGCTCTCAATAACCTTGGGGGAATGGTCGATATCGCGACCCGCAAAGGAAAGGGTACTACCTTTACGATTCGGTTGCCATTGACCTTGGCCATCATTCAGGCCCTTCTCGTTGAGGTCGGGGATGAGATCTATGCTGTTCCGCTCTCCTCTGTGTTAGAAACCCTGCTGGTCGAGCGCACGGATATCAAGACCGTAGGTGGATTGCCGATGGTTCAACTGCGCGGCAACACCTTACCGCTCATTTCTTTGCAAGAAAAGTTTGATCTTCCCGTTCCAGAAACCGCGAATGAGGAGGTTTATGTCGTCGTTGTAGGCTTTGGAGATAAAGCACTTGGTCTGATCGTGGATGAGTTGCGTGGACAACAAGAAGTGGTCATTAAATCGTTGGGTGATTTCCTCAATAATTTACCCGGAATTGCCGGAGCAACCATTCTCGGTGATGGCAAAGTCACCTTGATTCTGGACATCGGATCCCTAATCCAAGACATCTTAGTTAAACGCTGAGCGAGGCCGAGGTTCGATGCTCGAAGTTCAAGTAAGAATAAAAACTTATAGTTTGTAAAAAGATTTGAATTCATTCCTCGATTTATTCCTTTCGCGCTTCAAACCTTCATTCTAATTAAAATTATTTTAATAACCTAAATACTTGCAAGTTTTTATTCAATTCGAACATCGAGCATCGAACTTCGTACATCGAAAAATGGGAGGATGAAACCATTGGCGGAAGAACAATTAGTAACCTTTAGCTTAGGGTCTGAAGAATTTGGCGTCGATATTATGAGTGTCCAGGAAATTATCCGTATTCCTCCAATTACGCGTGTGCCTAAAGCGCCAGATTATGTAGAGGGTGTCATTAATTTACGGGGGAATGTGATCCCGGTGATCAGCCTGCGTACCCGTTTTGGCATGACTCGGGTGGAAGAAACTGACCTCAGTCGAATCATCGTCTTACAAGTTCAAACGAAGGTTTTCGGGATACGGGTGGATGCAGTAACGGAAGTGCTGCGCATAGATAGTGAAGCGATCGAGCCACCGCCTTCGATTGCTTTAGGGATGGACTCTCAGTTTATCCGTGGAGTAGGGAAAATCGGCGAACGCTTACTGATTCTTTTGGCACTCGATCAAATTATGGGCGGAGAGTAAGCTATGAGTCTAACGCCTAAAATGCCAATCGGGGTTCTAATAGTCGATGATTCGCCCTTTATGCGTTTGACCCTGCAAAAAATCCTTAATCAAGACCCCGATATTAAGGTACTGGATACCGCGCGGGATGGGCGGGAAGGAATTTTAAAGCTTCAAGCCCTTCGCCCTCAGGTCGTGACGATGGATGTCGAGATGCCAGTCATGAACGGACTTCAGGCGTTGGAAGAAATTATGCGTTGGCAACCAACCCCGGTCATCGTCTTGAGTGCGGTGACGACAGCAGGGACTGAAGCTACGTTAAAGGCCTTTGACCTAGGTGCATGTGACGTCGTAGCAAAACCCTCCGGCAGTCCGGGAGCCGATCTAAATGCACTTTCTCGGGATTTAGTCGAGAAGATTAAAGCAGCGGCTGGGGTAAATCCGGCTCGCTTGGGTAGTAAGGGAGTAAACCCCTTTGCAAAGAGTGCTTCTGGACCCGTAGGTGCGGTTATTCAAACGCTGGCAACCAAAGAGGTGCCAGGGACGTCTACCAGACAAGCCACGCGACTTTCCGTCACAGGAAAGACGGGCTTAATACCTAAGTATCCGATAGAAATTGTGGCCATCGGTACGTCGACAGGAGGACCTTCTGCGTTACAAGCTGTCCTACCCATCCTGCCTGGGGATTTTCCGGTTCCGGTGCTGGTTGCTCAACACATGCCTCCAGGGTTTACCGGACCTCTTGCTCAGCGTTTAAATGGACTATGCGCATTGAAGGTGCGGGAAGGGATACACGGAGAAGCATTGAAAGCAGGAACTGTGTACGTGGCGCCTGCGGGTAAGCAGATGCAGGTTCAGCGTAAGTCTGGACAGCTGACACTGCAGATTGGAGAGGATTCCCCCATACACACGCTGTACCATCCGTCCGTAGATGTCATGTTTCTTTCGTTGGCAAAAGCGGTTGGCAAGGGAACGCTAGGCGTGGTGATGACGGGGATGGGCAGTGATGGGACGAAGGGCATGAAGGAACTTAAAGCGTTAGAAGGCTTCGCGATTGCCGAGTCAGAGGAGACCTGCGTGGTCTATGGAATGCCGAGGTCCTTAGTGGAGGCTGGTCTAGCTGATCGAGTGGTACCACTAGGAGAGATCGGGCGAACGATTGTTGAATGCGTTATAAGGAGGGGATAAAACGTGAGTCTTTTTGGAGCGATTGATATTAGTGCCTCAGGGTTAACCGCCCAGCGTCTCAGAATGGATCTGATTGCCAATAACGTTGCCAATATTAATACAACGCGGACAGGAGAACTGACTCCAGCAGGGAATCCCATACCCTACAGTCGGCAGGTTGCTTCGTTCGTTCCACGTAGTGCAGAAACCCCATTTTCTAGTGTCTTAGGGAAAACATTAGGGGGAGAAAACCTCGGTAATGGGGTACAGGTGGCTAGCATTAAGCAAGTTTCGGACGCTGAGGACCCTTTTCGCTTAGAATTCAATCCAACCTCGCCGGATGCTGCAACCGTGGCTGAACCCGGTTTACCCGTGGGGTATGTGCGGCAGCCCAACGTGAATATCGTGACGGAAATGGTCGATATGATTTCCGCTTCAAGGGCGTATGAGGCGAATGTAACCGCCCTCAATGCTAGTAAATCAATGGCAGCAAAAGCGCTAGAGATCGGAAAGGGGTAAGGATAAATGAGTATTTCAGCAATTGCCCCGATCATACCCCTTAGTCCGAACATCAGTATCGGAGACCAAGGCCCAAAGGAAGGGCCGGATTTTTCGAAGTTTTTAACGGATGCCTTAGGTCAAGTCGATGCTCTCCAAAAAAATGCCGATGAGGCCAGTCTGCAGTTAGCAACGGGTCAAGTGGATGATCTGTCGACAGTGATGATCGCCTTGGAAAAAGCAAACTTATCGTTATCTTTGACGGTGGTAACGCGCGATAAAGTGTTAGATGCCTACAACCAGATCATGCGTATGCAGATATAATCGAGGCGCGAGGCGCGATGCACGATGCACGATACACGAGGCACGATACACGAAGCACGATGCACGAGGAGCGATGAAACCTGCGACGTAGGAAATGAACGACTTCCTAAGCGTGTCGAACTTCGAACCTCGACTCGAAAAAATAGAGTTTGGTCTTAATAGTACATACGCTTGGAGTTTTACTTTTTTGGGGGTATTAATTCTGGTAATTCATGGACATTTGAAACGTTCGAGACGAACGTCTCTATTCGAGCCTCGAGCATCGAACCTCGCGCATCGCATGAAAGGAGGAGCAAAGGATGGATTTTTCTTGGGCCGGAATCCAGCAATCGGTAAAGACCTTTTGGAACAGGCTTTCTAGCCCACAGAAAGTGATAACGGTGTTTGCTCCTCTTATGGTAGCAGTCGCTCTGATAAGCTTGATCACCTGGGCGGGTAGACCACAGTATGTAGCCATCTTGACGAAGCTTAGTGACACGGAGGCAGGAGAGATCACCACCAAGCTCAAAGATCTCAAAGCAGATTATCAGTTGGCAGACAATGGGTCAACGATCATGGTCCCCCAACAATTAGCCGCTGATCTCCGCATTCAGCTGGCTAGCGCTGGGCTTCCGGCACAAAGTAAATTTAGCTTTGACAGCTTGGATACAATGCGTCTAGGGGAGACGGATGCGGATCGGAAGTTGCGTTATGTTCTCGGGTTGCAGAACGAATTAGAAAATACCATGAAAACCTTGAATGGTGTGCAAGATGCACGTGTTCACATAGTCATGCCTGAAAAGTCCCTCTTCGTCGATAGTCAACAACCAGCGACTTCAGCGGTGACGTTGAAGCTGGTTCCAGGAACAAAACTCAGTAATGACCAAGTGCGAGCGATCGCTAATCTGCTATCGGGATCGGTCGAAGGACTGCAACCGGAGAATGTGACGATTGTGGATACTGGCGGAAATGTCTTATCTGATGTCTTAGGCAAAAGCGGCGACCCCAACAGTCTCACAGGAACTCAATATCAACTTCAACAAACGGTCGAAGAGGATACTCGGAAATCCGTGCAGAGTATGCTGGATCGGGTACTGGGTACAGGTACTACTGTGGTTCGCATCAGCGCAGCGCTGGATTTCAATCAAGTAAAACGAGTGATCCAGACCAATGGACCCGGTGCGGTATTGAGCGAGCAGACGTCGACTGAAACCTCTACCAATGGGACAACCACCGGTGGAACACCAGGCTTAGACCCTAATGGAGTACCGACTTACCCAACGACATCAACAGGGGTGAATTCGACCTCCACGAAGACCAGTGCCACCACAAACTATCAGGTTGACACGACGCAAGAAGAACAAGTGGTGAGTCCTGGTGCGGTGAAACGTCTTTCAGTGTCCGTCCTAGCAGATGAGGATACCATCAACCAAAATCAACTTGATCAAATCAAAACCATCGTGGCTTCCGCGGCAGGCGTTGACGAAACCCGTGGAGATCAAATCCAAGTGGCCGCCATGCCGTTTAATAAAACAGCTTTGCAGCAAGAAACACTGGCCATGGAGAAGGCTCAGGAAAAGCAACAATTCGTCACGTATATCGAAATTGGAGCGGCAGTATTGTTCGGTTTGCTCTTAATAATGATGCTTCTGAGGTCTCGGTCAAAGAAAGGTCGTGCTGAGAAAATGCTGGGTATGAACGGTTCACAACCGGTATCGCTTGCAGCGGCAGAACTACTGATGAACCAACAGATCGCTGAGGAAGAGGCAAAGTTAAAAATTGCTCAGAAGAAAACAAAAACGGTGGAAGAGCTCCAGAAGCAAAAGACTAAAGAGTCTGTCGAACTTTATTCTCGCAACAACCCAGATGAAGTTGCCCGTCTGATGAAAACTTGGCTATCGGAGGAGAGATAGATGGCCCAAGCGTTAACAGGAATTCAAAAAGCAGCGATTTTAATGATTGCCTTGGGTTCTGAGAGGTCCGCCGAGGTGGTTAAGCACCTCGGTGATGGAGAAATTGAGCAATTGACTCTTGAGATGGCCAATGTTCGTAAAGTTTCCCCGGATCAGCGGGATTATGTCGTCGAAGAATTTCATCAAATGTGTATTGCCAGTGATTATATTTCTCAAGGGGGGATCGAATACGCCCGTGAAGTGTTGGAAAGGGCTCTCGGGGAATCAAGGGCGTTCGAGATTATCAGTCGCCTAGCCACCTCCTTGAAGATGAGACCCTTTGACCTCGTGCGCCGGACTGATCCTAAGCAGCTTTTTTCCTTTATTCAAGGTGAACATCCTCAGACGATTGCGCTGATCATGACTCACCTTCCCGTTGACAAAGCAGCGACCCTGCTCTCCAGCCTCCCTCAGGATCGACAGGCTGATGTGGCGAAACGGGTAGCGACGATGGGAAGAACGAGCCCAGAAGTGCTCAAAGAAATTGAAAAAGTCTTAGAGCGTAAAATTTCTAGTTTAGCACCTACGGATTATACGGCCTCAGGCGGGATTCAAAGCATTGTGGATGTTCTGAACAGGA
>CAKMJS010000132.1 GCA_927405585.1 uncultured Desulfosporosinus sp. | reverse complement strand
CCCGCTCCCCGACCCTAGACCAGGACGCAGTGTCACACGAGCGCGACGTCTTTACGAAAGCAGCCTAGCAAACTTCCGTTAAAGCGACCGACCCCAGATACGGGGCTGAGCACAGGACGTGCGAAGCCGCCAACTGAGCCACGGATGGCGAATTTGGCGGGAACCCCGCACCCCCTTTAGGAGCTTACACGGTTAGTTTGCTCGGCGTCGTAAGTACCGAGCGCTGTGTCACACAAGTCCCCGAGTCAGGCCACTTTGTGCCCCGAAATTGCCTCTCGGCTTGGGGTAGGAGGTGGTCAATATACTTTCAAAGGGTGAAAGGTAGGATTTATTGATGTCAGAGTTGACGATGTCTATGAATGAGAGGTTTGCTGATTTATTTGGGGTACCGAAATTTGTCGTTCCTCATTTGACTTCTTTTGTATCTGAACGTGAAATGGATCTAGTGGTCCTAATGGATGGTCAAAGGTGTTCTGTTCCTGAATTAGCAGTGACGATGAAACTCACGCAAATGCAAACCCGGGACCTGCTGGAGAGTTGCTATCTCAAGTCGATTGTCAATAAGGAAGAGTGTAGTGGGGAACTGGTTTATTTTGCTTCTAATTTCTATGAACGATTGGATTATTTGTGTAAATTTGACGAAAACTATCACGGCATAGACCAAGAATTGTATGCGGCATTGAATGATTGGTGCTATGGCGTGTACTCAGAGAAGATGGGGCCGTATTTAGATCAACTTCAGAAAAAGGAAGAGGTTGAGAGGGCACCGGAAACGTTTGAACTGCTAGAGAACTTGGAGGAATTATTGGATTCTGTGCGTGAAATCCGTTTAGTTCCGTGTAACTGCCGAAAGTTAGCGGGTCATTGCAACAAGTTGACTGAGACCTGTTTGACTTTTGATAAGTCAATCTCGGATCGTACGTTTGGTCGACCTCTCACGAAGGAGGAGGCCAAAGAGCTCGTAAAAACCGCTCATAAGAATGGTTTAATGCATTCAGTGAACAGTGACTGGCGAACCAACGGCTTGACTTATATGTGTAATTGTTGTTCCTGCTGTTGTTATCCTACACGTCTGGCTCTAGAAAAGGGAACAAAGGGCGTATTTCCGGTGCTTCAATACGTTGCCCAGCACGATGTAGAAAAGTGTACACATTGTGGGGTGTGCACGAAGCGCTGCCAGTTTTCAGCGTTTTATCTGAGTGACGGGGAAACTGTGGTGAACGGAAAGACGCGGCGGGTGGTAGAATTCGACCCGAAAAAATGTTGGGGGTGTGGGATCTGTATTGAGACTTGTCGAGATGGGGCAATTTCCATGGGTGCTCTAGACAAACGAAAGATTGACAGTATTAGTCTGAAAGTATAGGCTACGAGGTCCGGCATGGTCAATTCGTGAATTGCCCCTAAGGGTAACCAGTTTTTTTAAAAGTATAGGTAATAAGAATTAGCAAAAGGGGGATACGTGAATGGGAAAGATTCGTTCAAATAGTATTGAGCATGCAACACCCCAGCTACGGTGGGTCAGTGAGGGGCAGCTCGAGGAAATTCATTTCGCGACCTTGGAAGTGTTGGAGCGGACTGGAGTAAAAGTGGACCATCCGGAGGCGTTACAATTGCTGAAGGATGCTGGATGTATCGTAAATGAGAACCGGGTGCGGATTCCAAGCTGGCTGGTTGAAGAGTGCGTTCGCTTAGCACCGAGTAAAATCGTGGTGGCGAACAGAAAGGGTCAACGTGTTATGCCGCTGGAAAAGAACAGGACGTATTTCGGAACGGGCTCGGATCTTCCCTTTACCATTGATCTGGAAACGGGTAAGCGGAGACGCTCTACGAAGGGGGACGTTGAATTAGCTTGTCGGGTCATGGATCATTTGCCAAATTATGATTTTGTGATGAGTTATGCCATCGCTTCCGATCAAAGTGCTAATGTAAGCGACCTTCATCAGTTAGAAGCCATGGTTTCCAATACAATTAAACCAATGATTGTGACGGCCCATGATGAAATAAACATGCGGGCGCAGTTAGATATGGCAGCCTTAGTGGTCGGGGGCAAAGAAGAACTTAGGAAGAACCCGTTCTTGATCTTGTACTCTGAACCGATCTCTCCTCTAGTGCACACGAATGATGGAATCGGGAAGATGTTCGCTTGTTTTGAATATGGAGTGCCGGTGGTTTATACCCCTGGAATTTTGTCTGGGGCTACAACGCCGGTTACCAAAGCTGGAACGATCGTGTTAATGAACGCGGAGGCTCTGGCCGGGGTTGTCATGGCTCAATTAAAACAAAAAGGAGCCCCTATTATTATTGGAGGGGGTGCGACTCCGATGGATATGCGGACGTCTGCGACGCTCTATGGATCGCCAGAAACCATGATGAACTATGCCGTTATGACTCAATTATCCCAATTTTACGGGATTCCGAACTTCACTGAAGCTGGGTGTGTTAATGCACCGCTTCCGGACGCTCAGGCTGGTATGGAAGCAGGGAATGGGATTTTGATGGCTCAGTTAATGGGTGCTAATTTAGTTCATGATGTGGGTTATTTGGAAGGCGGAAAAACTGGTTCGTTAACGTTCCTGACCATGTGCAATGATTTTATGGATAACGCTCGTTACATGGGGCGTGGAACTCCGATTAATGAGGAGACGCTGGCAGTCGACGTGATCGATGAAGTGGGTCCGGGTGGAAATTATCTTAGCCATGATCATACCTTTAAACATTTCCGTGATGAAGTCTGGACGCCGAATCTTTTTAATCGATACTTCTGGGAGATTTGGGAAGAGCAGGGGTCTAAGTCAGCGGAAGATCATGCTGAGGAAATGGCCAAAAAGATTGTTGCAACGCATACTTCTGAACTGCTCGATGAAACGATCCGCGCCGGATTATTTGAGATTATTGCGGAAACCGATAAGCTGAAAGAAGCTTCTAAAAGCGTCAGGAGATCTAAGAAATAGAGGCGAAATTAAACAGAGAATCAACTCTAAGAAACAGATGAAGAAACAGACGATAGACATAGACGATAGTCTAGTCGAGTGATAAATAACGAGCAATAGTAAGCTAAATATTTTTTAAAACAGAAATAGGGGAGGTAGTCTCATGGGAGTAGGAACTTCACACGGGAATGGGCTGTTCTTTCGAACACTGACCGAAAAACAAGCGCAGGAGATTCATCACGCGAGTTGTCAAATTCTCGAAGAGTCAGGTATGGTGATTCACCATGAGGAAGCGGTTGAATTGCTCCGACAAGCAGGGGCCTTAGTAGAAAGCGGTAACCGTGTTTATTTCCCGACCTATCTTGTGCAGCAAGCTCTGCAATCCGCTCCTTCCCGCGTAACGCTTTATAACCGAAGCGGTGAGGCAGCGATGCATTTAGAAGGGTCCAATGTTTATTTTGGCACAGGGTCAGATACTCTCAATTATTTGGATCCGTTCACTCTGCAAAGACGCAAGTGGTTTCAAGAGGATGTAACGAACGGCATTAAGATTTGTGACAAGCTTGAAAATATTGATTTTGTCATGTCGATGGGACTTTTAGCAGACGTCGATGCTCGCATGGTTAATCGCGAACAATATGCTATCATGGTGCAGAACACGGAGAAACCTCAGGTGGTGATCGCGGAGGATGGGGATACCCTGCTAGATATTATCGAGATGGCTGCGGTAGCAGTCGGTGGGAAAGAGCGTTTACGCCAGAAACCACTCTTCATGCTGTATACTGAGCCGACCTCTCCTCTCCAGCATCCAAAGGAGTCTGTCGACAAATTACTGATCGCCGCGGAAAATGGGGTGCCGACGAATTTTGCGACTGGCGGTGTGGCAGGAGCCTCAGTTCCCGTGACAGTCGGTGGTGCTTTAGTCCAAGCAAATGCCGAGGCCTTGAGCGGCTTAGTCATCCATCAATTGAAAGCAAAGGGAGCGCCTTTTATATACGGCTATGGTAATTCTCCGCTCGATATGAAGACTATGCAGGCTGTATATGCGACACCGGAAGCCATTCTCTATCAAGGGGGTATGGTGGATCTCGCCCACTTCTATCAGCTTCCATGCTGGGGTTATGCTGGGTGCTGCAATTCAAAAGTCTGCGACGAGCAAGCGATTATGGAGTCGACCCAATTCACCCTCATGGGTGCGCTTCAAGGGTGTAATATTATGCATGATGTTTTCTATATGGAATTTGGTTTAACTGGATCCTTGGAGCTGCTGTTGATTTCAAATGAGGTGATCGGGCGGACCCGTCGCTTGCTGAGAGGAATTGCGACGGACAAAGAATCCCTAGGAGTCGAGGCGATTATGCGAGTGGGTCCAGGGGGCAATTTCATGGGGGATGAGCATACGGCGGGTCATTTCCGAGAGAATTGGATGCCTGAGCTTTCGGATTTTAACAATTACGAGAATTGGTCAGAAAACGGAAGTACGACCATGGTCGACCGCGCGCGAGAAAGGATTAAGACGATCCTGGAAACGCATCAGCCAAAACCTGTTACGGAAGAGGTAAGGGCGGGGATTGAAGCGATTCTCGCTAAGTCCAGAGAAAAATGCGTGGTGCCGAGGGGTCGATATAGGGGCAAGAACTAGGGGATTTTTTGTCCGGTGGTGCTGATCTAGACGTTGCAAGAGTTCCTGAAATTATCGATGTTTACTCTTATCAATTGTCACATAGCTTTGACATTCATTTTTCATACAATTAATCGAAAAAATGGAGGCTGATTATGAGTAAGATGGACATTTATTATTTTTCAGGAACTGGCAATTCGTTGCATGTTGCTAGGGAACTACAGAGACGTATTCCAGAAGCAAAGCTTATTCCCATAGTAAGCCTGTTGGATCATGAGATTATAGAGATACATGGGGATAGGGTAGGTTTCGTATTTCCTACTTATCTGTCGTCAGTGCCTGGTCCGGTAAAGAAATTTCTTAGAAAACTTGAGTTTAAATCAACCCCATATGTGTTTGCCATAACCACCCGAGGCGGGGACCTATGTCTGGCTAATCTCAACTTAGAGAAACTCTTGAAGAAGAAAGGCCAGACATTAGACTCATTTTTTATTTTAACGATGGCTCGTAATCAGCCTACAGGCTTGAAACCCTCCTTTACTCCGAGTGACAAGGATTGGATTCATCGAATCACTCAGGACGAAATTTCAAAGTTGGAAGCTATCATACAGAGTCAGCTTGACTTAATTCAAAAAGTTATTATGGCTCGAGAAAAAGTTTCAGAGGCAGATACATCACATCCTTTTGCCTCTTGGTTAATGGGTCCTGCTGATTTTGCAAGCGAACATTCCAACACCCAAATTAAGTATTATGCGGATCAAGATTGTACAGGGTGTGGAATTTGTGAAAAGGTCTGTTTGTCCCGAAAGATAAAAATTATTAATAACAAACCTGAATGGCAAAAAGATATCAAATGTTATTATTGTTATGCTTGTTTTAATTTTTGTCCAGTGCAAGCGATACTGATTAGAAATTCTAAGAATTCTTACTTTGAAAAAAGTGGACGATATTTTCATCCAGAGATAACTGCCGAAGATATCGCAGGGCAAAAGTGAACTCGTTCAACGAAAGTTGTCCATCGAGACTTCGGTGGAAAGGCAAATAGGTTTCTTAATATGGAGGTAAATGATGCAGCGAATTGAGTGGAACAACTTAAAGTTAGATATTTCAGAGATCTATCGGCGCATCGGTATGCCGGATGCTGACTCAAAACGGAGTCAAAACTTCCAACCAGTGGTTGAACAAATGCGACTCAAGGCGTTAGAGCTAGTGGAAGCTCGCTGTATCTATGCTTATGTACCGGTGGAGGTCTCGGGTGCCGGGGAAATTTTGCTGGCCAACCAATATCCGGTTAGCGCTGCCACCTCGTTCTTTGAGGGGGCACATGAAGTGTTAATCGCAATCCAAAGCATCGGTTTCCGTCTCGAAGAGGAAGGAATCCGTTTGTTTGAGCAAGGTGAGATGCTCGAGGGGATGGTCTTAGATGGCTGTGGAACCGTCGCGCTGGATGAAGCGTTAGAATTGTTACGGGGTATGGTCGTCAAACAAGTGACAGAACGCGGTCTGCAGACTGGTTATAATCTATGTCCGGGTGGTTTCCAAATTCCGCTAGAAGCACAGAAGATATTATTTACGCTGCTCGATGGAGCAGAAATAGGCGTGACATTAGGGGATGCGCTGCTAATGTCACCGATTAAATCGCATACCTTAGTGATTCCGGTGGGGGAAAAGCTCACTAAGCCGAACTTATCCTGCGCCATCACGTGTGAGATGTGCGTTGAGCAGCAAAACTGCGCTCACAGCCGCTTGAAATTTGGCAAAGCGAAGCCGCTGGACAAGACGATAAGCACGATACTCTCCAGTGGAGAGTATCGCCGAGCCACACACCCAAAATGATACTTCGTGGCGAAGGAATGAGCTTATCGCCACACTGCAACTCATTACGCATACTCCTGCAGTGTGGATTGGCCGAGTGTCCCTGTAGCCAAGGACGGCGAGAAGGGACCAGAAACAACTCAGACTAAGGCTCGGTCTTCAACGGGGGAATATGAGAAAAAAATAGATCTATGGTAGAGTATGATAAGGACAAAGTGAAGTCGATAGGATAAGGGTTCTTTGCTTCTTAAGATTTGTGAGGAGCTCTTAGCCAGAGTACTTAAGTCTTTACAGGTGAGGTTTGGTGGCAACATAGGGCGGTAAGAAAGTGGGAGAAAGAACCGTCCCCACTTGCATACTTGCATAGGGAGGTGTACAGCGATGGTGCTAGAAATGACCGTGAATGGTAAAGCAATAAAAGTAGAGGTTAACCCGAATGCTCGATTACTGGATGTCCTCCGTGAGAACTTAGGATTAACGGGTGCTAAAGAGGGGTGTAGTGGAGAAGGGGAATGTGGTGCTTGTACTGTCATTATGGACGGTAAAGCGGTTAATTCTTGTTTGGTGCTCGCCTTACAGGCCAGAGGAAAAGAGATTATTACGATCGAAGGCTTAGAGAGTAATGGGGAACTCGACCGCTTGCAACAAGCGTTTATTGATCAGGGTGCGATCCAGTGTGGGTATTGCACTCCAGGCATGATCATGGCGGCAAAGGCGTTACTGATGGGGAATCCTCACCCGAGTGAAGCGGAGATCCGGCTCGGAATTGCTGGAAACCTCTGTCGTTGCACGGGGTATCTCAAGATCATTAGTGCGATTCAGGAGGTGGCTGGAACGAACCTTAGGAAGGGGGGACAAGACGATGACGGAGTATAATGGGTATAGCTTTTTTGGACCCTCGACTTTAAAGGAGTTATTGGAAGAGGTTGCACTTTTCGACGGGAGTATCGCCTTCTTAGCGGGGGGGACGGACCTGATCATTGAGCTGAAGAAGGGTAAAAAGAAGCCACACCTTGTCATTGACGTGTCACAAATTCCTGAACTAAACGGGGTTCATGAGGAAAATGGGTTTCTCCACATTGGAAGTGCGACGACCTTTAGCCAATTGGCAAGGCATCCACTCATTGTGGAGAAGGGGTTGTGCTTAGCTCAAGCGGCTCGGAAAATTGGCTCTGAGCAGATTCGGAACCGAGGGACCTTGGGCGGGAATATTGCGAGCGCTTCTCCTGCTGGAGACTGTTTGCCGGTGCTTTTGGTCTTAGAAGCGATGATTACCCTCCAAAACCCGGACGGAGTTAGACGACTACCTCTTAGTCAGGTACTGCAAGGAAGTGGTCGAACCTGCTTGACCCCGAATGAGCTGATCACAGGAATTGACTTTCCTGTCTTAGATGGAGGGTATGTCAGCGGGTTTGAAAAGCTTGGTAGTCGAACGGCGGTTACGGTTGCTAAATTAAACCTGGCGGCTGTGATCAAGGTCGATCAAGAGAATCATTCCATCACAGAAGCGCGAATTGCGGTGGGCGCGCTGGGTGAGACGGCCTTTCGATTACCGGACTTGGAACAAAATCTCGTGGGAGAGATCAATCCCTTTCTGCTACACCTTTTTGAGGATATGTTAACAGAGACGGTCGATAACGCGATTTCGGGAAGATACTCGCACCCTTATAAACGTGAGGCGATCAGGGGATTGGCTGAGGATATGTTCGTAAACCTTTTTGGAGCAAGCTCGGTTCCAGGGGGGCGAACGCATGGGTGAAGAGGGGCAAGGCCTCAAATATGTCGGCAAAAACCTACCTATTCACGATGGGGCTGCCAAAGTCAGGGGTAGGATTAAATATACAGGTGATTTAGCCCTTGAGGGAATGCTGATTGCCAAACTTCTCTTTAGCCCTCTGCCTCATGCCAAGATTCTGAGCATTGATGCGAAGGCTGCGCTGGCAATACCGGGAGTGATTGGAGTTTACACGCATGAAAACACTCCGAAGACTCATTATAATAGTCAGGTCTGGTTTGACGGACAAGAAGCGATGACACTAGAAGATGAACGAATTTTTACAGATACCGTACGATTTGTGGGCGATAAGGTGGCTGCTGTATTGGCGGTGGATGAACGGACAGCACAGGAAGCTCTGGGCTTAATTAAGGTGGAGTATGAGGCGCTACCGTTTAACGTTGATCCGGAGAAAGCCTTCGATAACGTGGTCTCGATCCACCCAGTTCAAGAACCGTTTTTCACGAAGGAATTCCACTGCGGAAACTCGGATGAGGTATTCGAGCAGGCGGAGATAATTGTCGAAGACCGAGTAGAAACCCCCAAAGTGCATCATGCGGCCATGGAACCTCATGTCTGCATTGCGGTGCCAGATCATAATGGGAAGATCACGATCCTGACGCCTTGCCAGATTATGTACTCTGTCAGGCTGACCGTGGCTAAGGTTCTTGGTCTTCCGTTTAATAAAGTCAGAGTAATTAAGACGCCGATGGGAGGCTCATTTGGGGGTAAACAGGAAGTTATCCTGGAACCTCTTTGTGCTTACCTAGCTCAGAGTTCGGAAAAGCCGGTCAAGCTCGAGCTGAACAGGAAGGAATGCATTATTTCCACCCGGACACGGACCAAGGTGATAGGGGTCGTCAAAACGGCGGTCGACGGTCGCGGGAAGATATTGGCTCGAGATTTTCAGGTGATTGCAGATACGGGGGCGTATACCTCGAACGGAGCGGCGATTGTCTCGGCCATGGGGAAAAAACTCTTCCGACTATACCGGGTCGACAATCAACGCTATCAGGGCAGGGCGGTACATACGAACACAACAGTGGCGGGAGCGTGCAGAGGGTATGGTACCCCTCAGATCATGGCTATTTCCGAACTAAACATAGATAGTACGGCGCGGAGGCTGGGTATGGACCCCTTGGAATTTCGCGTAAAGAACCTCGTTCAACCTCAGGATTCAGACTTAAGCGGAGGTCCATCCCTAGGGGACGCACGGGTCATCGAGTGTGCTTTAGAAGGGGCGAAAGCCTTTGAGTGGAGCGAAAAACGAGCGAGAGAGCCTTTGGTGGGGAGATATAAACGGGGCGTGGGGATGGCCTGTAGTACTCATGGGAATGGCTATTACGGGGCGTTTCAGGATTTCGTGACGATGACCTTAAGAATGCTGGAAGATGGAAGCATGATTTTATTATCAGGGCTACACGAGTTAGGGTGTGGTACGATCACCTCGACGAAGCAGATTATAGCTGAAGTGATGGATATGGACCCGGACCGAATTGAAATGTCGGAAGGGGACACGGAAACAAGCCCCTATGATATCGGGTCCCAGGCCAGTCGGGTCATGCATGTGTGTGGTGCGGCTGCCTTGAAAATAGCACAGTCAGTCAAAGGGCTTTTTCGCTCTCAAGCGGCGTTTATTTTTAAATGTTCCCCGGAGGACGTCGTGATGTGTGATGAAATGACGTGGTCTATCAAGGAGCCGGATAAGCGACTGACCTATGGAGAAATTGCCAGAACAGTTCAAAGGCAGCATCAGCTGGAACTAATCATCACGGAGACGTATCGAGCGACGGACAATCCTGGATCGTACGGGGCGAATTTCGTGGAAGTGGAAGTCGATACTCTGACAGGGCTCATCAAAGTCTTAGACGTCGTGGCGGCGTTTGATGTCGGAAAAGCCATCAACCCAGACTTCGTGAAAGGACAAATTTACGGAGGAATCCAAATGGGTGTCGGCTTTGCCCTGACGGAAGATATTAAGATAGATCCTCTCACAGGTATTGTAAAGTCAGATAGCTTTGCCAACTATCATATCGTCAACGCGCCAGATATGCCGCCCATGAGAGTCATACTGATTGAAAAAGGGGAAAATGACGGTCCGTACGGCGCCAAAAGTATTGGAGAAATTGCGACCTGTGCGATTGCCCCGGCTATCGTTAGTGCCGTCAACCATGCCTTAGGAACGAATTTGACAGTATTGCCGCTGACACCGGAGAGAATTCTAATGGGTTTATTGCCCCAGAAAAAATGAAGTCGTGGGTTACGCTTGCTATTAGAGGTTCATGAATTTTCAGTCCACAGAGGATTTTATCAAAAGAAAGAGGCTAAGCCTTAAATTAGTGAAGGAGAGCGATCAAATGATCAGTAATTATGACATCTCGGAAGCCATGACCATTAAACTAGACGCTGAGTTGCCGGAGATTCAGGACTTTGCGGAAGGGATCAGAAGGGCTCCGGATAGAGGGTTTAGCTTATCTGTGGCTCAAACGAAGATCGCGTTGAAAAACGCTCTGCGCTATGTGCCGGAGGAATTCCACGAGACGTTAGCGCCGGAATTTCTGGAGGAGTTGCGAACGAGAGGTAGAATTTATGCGTATCGTTTCCGGCCGGCGGGACGAATGTATGGTAAACCCATTGATGAGTATAAGGGGAACTGCACAGAGGGCAAGGCTTTTCAGGTGATGATCGAAAATAACCTGGATTTTGAGGTGGCCCTATATCCTTATGAGCTGGTAACCTACGGCGAAACGGGCAGTGTCTGCCAAAACTGGCTGCAGTATCGTTTGATCAAAAAATACTTGGAAGTGATGACGGATCAGCAAACCCTGGTGATGGAATCAGGGCACCCACTCGGATTATTTCCCTCGCGGCCGGAATCCCCAAGAGTGATTATCACGAACGCTTTAATGATCGGGATGTTTGACAACCAAAAGGATTGGGAAATCGCAGAACAGATGGGTGTAGCCAACTATGGACAGATGACGGCGGGCGGCTGGATGTACATCGGACCGCAAGGCATTGTGCATGGCACGTTCAATACCTTACTGAATGCAGGTCGATTAAAGTTAGGAATCCCACATGATGGGGATATTCGAGGCACGTTATTTATCTCATCAGGTCTGGGTGGGATGAGCGGTGCTCAGGGGAAATCCGTGGAGATTGCCCAAGGCGTCGGGATTATCGCGGAAGTTGACGAGTCGAGAATTCAAACTCGCTATGAGCAGGGCTGGGTTAGTAAAAAGTCTGCTGATCTTGAGGAAGTCTTCCGGATTGCAGCGGAGTATGTGGAGAAGAAAGAACCCATGTCGATTGCTTACCAAGGTAATGTGGTGGACCTATTGGAATATGCGGTGAAGCATAAGATCAAGGTGGAAATGCTCTCCGATCAGACCTCTTGTCACGTTGTTTATGAAGGGGGTTACTGTCCACAAGGGGTTACCTTTGAGGAGAGGACTAGGCTACTCGGGGCGGATCGGGCAAAATTTGCGAGATTGGTGGATGAAAGCCTAAGACGCCATTACGAATTGATCTGTACGTTGGTCGAGCGGGGAACCTATTTCTTTGACTACGGAAATGCCTTTATGAAGGCCGTGTATGACGCTGGCGTCCAAGAGATTTCTAAAAACGGCGTGGATGAAAAAGACGGTTTTATTTTCCCATCCTATGTGGAAGATATCATGGGTCCTGAACTCTTTGATTATGGGTATGGGCCTTTTCGGTGGGTTTGTCTGAGCGGCAAACATGAAGATTTACAGAAAACGGATCAGGCGGCTATGAACTGTATCGATCCCACTCGTCGGGGGCAAGATCGAGACAACTATATTTGGATCAAGGATGCTGAGAAAAATAAACTGGTGGTCGGGACGCAAGCGAGAATTCTTTATCAGGATGCGGAGGGACGGATAAAGATTGCTCTGAAATTCAATCAGATGATTCGAGATGGAGAGATTGGACCGGTCATGCTGGGACGAGATCATCATGATGTGAGTGGGACGGATTCCCCGTTCCGGGAAACGGCGAACATCAAAGACGGTAGTAATGTGATGGCCGATATGGCGGTACAAAGCTTTGCGGGAGATGCTGCTCGAGGGATGAGCCTCGTATCCTTGCATAATGGCGGGGGAGTCGGCATTGGCAAAGCGATCAATGGGGGCTTCGGCTTAGTGCTGGATGGCAGTGAACGTGTAGATAACGTGGTCAAATCCGCCCTGCTCTGGGACGTGATGGGTGGAGTCGCCAGACGGGCTTGGGCCAGAAATGAGCATTCGATCGAAACTGGCATTGAGTTTAATGAGCGCTATAAGGGGAAAGGGCATATTACGGTGCCGTTTATTCCGAAGGATGAGTTGATTGATCGGTTGGTCAAGTAGGAGGGTCCCGGCCGGGAGAGTCCGCCGGGAGGGTCGAGATCACACTTGTTCAGCCATGCGATTGTCGTGCCAAACTAAGGCTTTAATCCATATGTGAGAGGGCAGGGTTCCCGGCAAATGCGACATCCTTGTCGCAGTGCCGGCGGGAAACGTCCTTGTTTCCCGCCCTGCTTAAGGTAGGGATTAAAGCCAAGTTTGGCTACGACGCACGCATAGGCTTCTCGCCGTGTGATCACGACCCTCTGGCTGGCAGGATCTGGACGAATGAGTCCGCGTAAGAGAGGGGACGGTTCTTGCTTGCATCCTTGGGAGGGTCCGCGAAATACGTCCTCGGCCATGCATCGCCGTGCCAAATAGGCCTTTAATCCTTTGATGAAAGAGGGCAGGGCGAAACAGCGGAAAAAGCGGCGTGGTGCGAGGATTTAGTTTTATCCAATCCTCGTTACCCCGACCCGAGCCAGGGACGCAGTGTGACACGAGCGCGGCGTCGTAAGCACCGAGCGCTGTGTCACACAAGTCCTCCAGAATTAAGTGAAGTCATTTATCGAAGATAGAAACACGGAGGTAATTGCTTTGAATTTAAGAGATTTAAGCTTAAATGATTTTGTCCAAGAGGTGGCTTCGTCTTCGCCGGCACCGGGTGGTGGGAGCGTTGCAGCTTATGCGGGGGCTCAAGGCTATGCTTTGGTTGCTATGGTTTGTCGATTAACTCTGGGACGAGAGAAGTTCTTCTCAGTTCAAGAGGAGATAAAGTCGTTGTTGGAAGTGGCTGTGGCGAGACAGGAACAGTTAGTGGGTCTTGTGCAAGAGGATACTGAAGTGTTTAAGGTAGTGATGGAGGCCCTGGGGCTGCCAAAGATCAGTGATGAGGATAAAAAGCTCCGGCGCGAAGCTTTAGAAGCGGCCACGATTAAGGCTGCTGAGATTCCCTTACAAACTGCGAAGGTGTGTTTGGGAGGATTGCGCGAAATATCCAGTTTATTGACTAAAGGAAATCCTAATGCCTTGAGTGATATGGGCGTTGCGGCTCTGATGTTTAAATCCGGATTAGAGGGGGCCCTCTATAATGTCCAAATAAATGCTCTGGGGCTGAAGTCTCTGCAGACCAAAGAAGCTTTACTGGCGGAATGTAAGGCTATGCGCGAAGAGGGTAATGTATTGTTTGAAGAAAGTCAGGGTATTTTGCTCGGGCTGCTTGTATAGAGAGGAAGTTTCTTAGCCCGTTCACACTCGCTGCATCGCTATTCGCTTGTCGCCCAGCTAAACCGCAAAACCCTTGTGCTATTCTGTAAGTGCGCGTCGCTCCTTGCCATCCATGGCACCGCGACATCAGTCCATCCTTGGACAAGCCAGTTGCGTTTCTTCACGCCTTATCGACTGCTAGTAAAGCAAGAGCGGCAAGCGCCGTTGCCCCAGGGCTTGCAGATACACTATGCATTTCATCGCAATTTCCAGAAAGGATCTGTTCTACGCCCTCGACCACATAATACCGTGCTTTCTCAAGACAACAC
>CAKMJS010000131.1 GCA_927405585.1 uncultured Desulfosporosinus sp. | reverse complement strand
TGACACGTCTTTATCCAAGTGCGTAAGTAGATGCTTTCCTAAAGTGAGGTTTATTCTATCAGGTGAGGATTAAATGTACGTTGTTTAAGTCCTGGGGGTTTAAGATTTAATTGAGTAACTATTAAATCTTAAACCCCTTTTCTAATCTCTGTCATGTACTATAAAAAACAAGCAGTGTAATTATCGCCTTTTTGGAAGGGGAAAAATATGCAAATTGAGGTTCCTTATGGACGAGAAAAACAGTCTTGTAATGTACCTGAATCAGTACAATGCATCTATGGGAAACTCCGTCAGGTTGAACCAGAGCAAGACCCATCATTGCAGATCCGTTTAGCTATTGAAAAACTGATCGGAAATATTAATCAAGATAAATTGGTCAAGGCTCAAAAAATTGCTATTGCTGTAAGTGATCTTACACGTCCGGTACCAAGTCGATTGATTTTAGAAGAACTTGTCGCGTGGTTGAATCAATTGGGAATAACTGAAGACCAGATAATTATTCTAATTGGTGGAGGATTACATCGCCCAGCTACACCTGAGGATTTAAAGTATATTATAGGGGAACAACTATTAGGCAGGATTAAAAATATTGTTGCCCATGACGCGGATAATAAGGAAATGTTAACGTTTTTAGGGACTTCTGCACAAGGAACTCCTGTGTATGTCAATAAATATTTTAACCAAGCCGATTACCGTATAGTAACTGGAATGATTGATGCTCACCAGTTTATGGGCTTTACAGCAGGGGTTAAAGGAGCTGTAATTGGTTTAGGAGGTCGTCCTACGATCACTGGAAATCACGCCCGCTTATTTAGTCCTGGAGCTGAATTAGGCCGTTTAGAAGATAATCCAGCACGTCTGGACTTAGAAGATATTGGGAAAATAATTGGCGTGGATATGGTTGTCAATGTTGTTCTTAATGATAAGAAACAGGTGGTGAAAGCAGTTGCCGGGCATCCGGTCGAGGCTCATCGTCAAGGAGCGGAATTTGCTAAAGGGATTTTTGGGGTTCAAATGAAACCAGCCCATATAGTAATTGCCTCACCGGGGGGATTTCCAAAAGATCTCAATGTTTACCAGGCTCAAAAGGCATTAACACCTGCTTCCCAAATTGTCAAAGAAGGTGGAACTATTATTTTAGTTGCTCAGTGTATAGAGGGGACAGGGGAAGAAAGCTTTGAACAAGAAATGTCGCTATATAGAAATCCTCGTGAAGTAGTCGAATCAATTTCATCTAGAGAGTTTGTAATCGGTCCTCATAAAGCTTACCTATGGACCCGAGCATTAGCAAAAGCTAGGACAATTATTGTTTCTGATCAGATTTCTCCTACACTTGCTAAAACATTGATGGTAGAAGTGGTTTCTTCATTGCAAGAGGCACTGGATATGGCTCTTCCTAATTATACTACTCCAGAGATAGTCGTTTTGCCATATGCATCTTCAATGATACCTATTATTAATATTATTTGAATGCATGACTACAAACGAGAGATGTCAAAAGGTTGCCTGTAAGTCCTATATCTATCTTACGAATAGGTGATTATCACTGTAAGTAGGTATATAAAATAAATAACAAATAATAAATTAAAAAGGGGAGTTAAAGAATGAAGAAAAACAATATTTTGGTTAAAATTGTTGGTATGGTCTTAGTTTTAGCCCTTACGTTAACAGGATGTGGACAGAAAACAGCTACAGTTGAAAAGGAGAAATACCCCATTAAGCCACTTAATATGATTATTGCCTTTACTGCTGGCGGTTCCAGTGATATCCAAGCTCGACTTATGCAAAAATATTGGAATAAATATGTTCCTGAGCAACCATGGGTCTTTAACTACACGACCGGTGCTGGTGGAGCTATCGGCTTTGGTGCAATCGCTAAGGCTCAACCTGATGGATATACTCTCGGTGGAGTCAATGTACCCCACATGATTCTACAACCAATGGCTCAAGATGCTCAATTCAGTATTGATGATTTTGAGTATATTTCTCAGGTAGTGACGGACCCTCAAGTATTAGCAGTTCACAAAGATAGTAAGTATAAAACCTGGAAAGAAGCTATTGATTATGCCAAAGCCAATCCTAACAAGCTTAAAGTAGGGATTGTAGGTACCTTTACCGGTCATCATATGATGCTTCTTGATCTTAAAGACCGATTGGGTATTGAAGTTACTCAAGTTGTTTACAAGGGCGCAGCTGACCAAAACGCAGCTCTTCTAGGCAAAGAGATCGATCTCATGATCGGTAACGTGAATGATGTTATGCGTAGTATTGAAAACATGTCGATCTTGGGAATTGCAGCTGAAAAACGTAATGCTTTCTTACCAGACGTTCCAACTCTTAAAGAATCCGGACTAGATTTAATATCTGATATTCGCCGTGGATTCGTTGTTCCAAAGGGTACTGATCCTGAAAAAGTTAAATTCCTTCGTGACTCCTTTAAGAAAATTCAAGAGGATCCAGAGTATCTTGCAGACATGAAAAAAGCCGGACAGCCTACTGATAATATGTCTGGTGAAGAGTTTGACAAGTACGTACATGCACAACAAGAGTACAACAAGAAACTCTTAACCAAGTTTGGTTTAATCAAGTAATTGAGCCTTTTTAGTTTTATTGCAAGCTGACAGGGGGCGGGGTAGATTCCCTGCCCTCTTCTATTTGTGAACAGGAGGATAGAATTATTATGCTAGAGAACATTCTTACAGGGTTTGCAAACAGCTTTATACCTATCAATTTTTTGCTTATAATTGCCGGTCTCATTGGCGGTATTATAATTGGTGCGCTGCCAGGTCTTACTGCCACCATGGGTGTAGCCTTGATGGTTCCCATAACCTTTGCCATGAATCCAATTAGCGGTCTGATTATGCTCGGGGCCATTTACTCTGGAGCCATCTATGGTGGTTCTAACTCTGCTATTCTCATTAACACTCCGGGTACCCCTTCTTCAGTGGCAACCACATTTGACGGTTGGCCAATGACTAAACAGGGGAACGCTGCGGGGGCGTTAAATGCTTCATTATTTGCTTCTGCTTTCGGTGGAGTTATAGGCACTTTGTTTCTTTTATTCTTGGCCGCACCAATGGCTCAATTAGCTCTCAAATTTGGAGCACCTGAATTTTTCTGGCTTTGTATCTTTGGACTGAGTACTATCGCTGCCATGGTCCCGGGCAATGTTGTGAAAGGATTAATGTCCGGCGGTTTGGGTATGCTCATCAGTACAATCGGCCTTGATCCCCTTGAAGGTGCTCGCCGGTTTACGTTTGGTGCTTATTCTTTAGTACAGGGTATTGAAGTGATCCCAGCCATGATTGGTCTTTTCTCCTTCTCTCAGGTTATTGTCCTGGTTGGGAGCAATAATAAATTTATTGCAGACTATAAGGCCAAAAAAGGTGCAGCCATGCTTGTGGCAAAGACGCTATTGAAGAGCGCAAAGGCAAACTTAATGCGTTCCTCCATCATCGGGACTTTTGTAGGTATCTTACCAGGAGCTGGTGGAGAGATTGCAGGTATTATCTCCTATAATGAAGCAAAGCGGTGGGATAAAAATAAGGCAAACTTCGGAAAAGGAGCTATTGAAGGGGTTGTAGCCAGCGAAGCAGCCAACAATGCGACTATTGGTGGCAGCTTGATCCCGATGTTAACCTTAGGTATTCCTGGTAGTGCTGTTGCAGCAGTTATTATGGGTGCCTTGTTGGCCCACGGTATTCAACCTGGTTTTAAGATCTTTGCAAATAATGCTGAGCTCGCCTATAGCTTTATTGTTTCTTTAATCGTAGTTAATATTGTTATGGTTTTTGTGGGAGTACACCTAATCAAAGGAACGGCTAAGGTTCTTAACGTTCCAACTTCCTATATAGGTGTTGCGATAGTTGCCCTCTCCGTTATTGGTTCCTATACTATCAGAAATAGTATAGTTGATGTAATGGTCATGATTTTCTTTGGTCTGGTTGGATACTTTGGTGGAAGAGTCGGCTTTGACACTGGTGCTATGGCTCTCGGAATTATCCTGGGACCCATCGCGGAAGATAATCTAAGTAGATCTATTTCCCTAGCGGGTGCTGAAGGCTCTGTATTTAAAGTTTTCTTTACCCACCCTATCTCTTTGCTCTTGATCATTCTTACATTAATTTCTGTATTGACACCATTACTCATGGCGAAGTACCGTGCTAAAAAGGAGGCGGTAGCAAATGACAAAGCGTAAATCTGATATACTTGCTGGATTGGTCAGTATTTTAGTAGCCGTTGCCTTCATGGTGCAAGGGTTCAAGCTTAGTGATCGCGTTAATGCTATGCCTTTAGTCCTTGAGATTTTTCTCATCGTTACCGGAATTTATATGCTTATACGTGGATTTATATCAAAGGGTGCAGAAAAGGGAGAGGAAGGGGAAGCAGATATCAACTGGGTCAGGGCAATGGTAATTGTCTTAGCTACATTTGTCTATGTAGCAGGCGTAATCTACATCGGGTTTTACGTCTCCACCTTTGTCTATTTATTATTGGGTTCCTGGTATCTGAATGAAAAAGGGTTAACTCTTTCTGCTTTGATGCTCTCGTTGATTTTTAGTACAGCAATTTCTGGTGTTTTATATTTAATCTTTACAGTATTGTTACTAGTGCCTACGCCTGCTGGTTTGTTTTTTTAAACTAATAGTCAAATAGTTACTTCTTTAGGTGTAAAGGCTTGGGTTTAGTGCAGGTGCAGGATGGATATTCTGCACCTCCTTCCTTTTTTCAATCTCCCATACATAAGCAAATTTAACTTGACTTGTTTCTATATAACAAATATTCTGGCAATAAGAGAAGAAACGGAGATCATGAAGTATGAGTACACAAGAAAATAAGCTATTAATCACAATAAATACGTTTGGACTATTCTCTTCTTTTTCTAAAACTGGTCAAATAAAATTCGAAATTGATAAACCTGCAAATCTTGATAAAGTAGTTCTCAACTTAGATAGTTCATATGCTACTGGTCTGTACAAGGAATGCATTGAAGATGGAAAAATTAAAGACGGTGTCTATATTCTAGTAAACGGTCTAAACCCAACGCAGGGTTTAGCAACGATCATTGAATCCGGAAGTATAATTTCATTTATGACAGCCATCAGTGGGGGATAATTAGCGAGATAAAGGAGTAACACTATGAGCTTGAAGGACGTGCCATCTTTTAAAATCGATAATTTCATGAATGAGATTTTAGATGTATTTTACGATGGAATCTACATTACCGATGCCGACGGTGTTACCCTAATTGTAAATACAGCGTATGAAAAGCTAACAGGTCTAAAGAAAGAGGATTTACTGGGTAGGCGCGTTACCGATTTAGAAATCGAGGGAGTCTTTAAAACTCCGCTAAATCCACTAATAGTAAAGACGGGAAAATCTCAAACTGCGGTCCAGAATAACAAAGAACATAGACAAGTTGTCATTAGCGGGCATCCTGTTTTTTATAGAAATGGTAAAGTTCAATATGTTGTGACGTTTGTCAGAGATGTCACAGTTCTAGCCCAATTAAAGGAAGAGATATCCGCGCAAAAGGATTTAATTCAGAAATATTATGAAGAAGCAAAGTTTCTGAGGTCAAAGATCTTAAACCACGAAGATATCGTTATCGAAAGTCCTACAATGATTAAACTAATGGATTTGGTGAGACGTATTGCCCAAACTGATGCCAATGTATTGCTTTTAGGTGAAACCGGTGTCGGCAAGGATGTCTTTGCCTCTAAGATCCATAAAAAAAGTACTCGTAGAGAAGAAGCTTTTTTCAAGGTAAACTGCGCATGTATACCGGACAATCTGATCGAATCTGAATTTTTTGGTTATGAACCAGGAGCTTTTTCCGGAGCGAGTGCAAAAGGCAAACCTGGGTATTTCGAACTGGCGAATAAAGGTACGATTTTCCTTGACGAAATTGGAGAATTGCCCTTTTCAATGCAGGCGAAACTTCTAGGGGTTCTTCAGGACCAAAAAGTGATGAGAATTGGATCCACAAAGATTAAAAAAGTTGACGTGCGTATTATTGCTGCCACAAACCAGAATTTGGAACAGTTAATTAAAGAAGGCACTTTCCGAAAAGATTTATTTTACAGACTGCAGGTAGCGGTACTAGAAATACCTCCTTTGCGAGAAAGAAAAGAAGATATAATCCCCTTAGTTAAGTTTTTTCTAGATAAGTATAATACTAAATATTCTAGAAAAATTAACTTATCCAGAGATGTCATGAAATTATTGCAGTTCTATAAATGGCCGGGAAACGTACGGGAAATACAAAACCTAATTCTAGGATTGATTGTAACCCAGGAAAAAAATATTTTAGATATCGAAGATTTACCATTGTATCTTTTGGATAAGGAAACGACTTATAACCCCGAGATCAGTGAACAGAAACCGTTAAGCGAATATCTGGATGAATTCGAGAAAAATTTGCTGAAAAACATTTATGAATCCCACGGTGGCAATATTACTTCCGTAGCAAATTTTTTCAACGTCGACCGATCAACCATTTTTCGAAAGTTAAAAAAGTATCAAATCATTTGAGACATGAGGCAAAAAGGCATAGTAAATAGCAGTTATTCCAAAAAAAATTTACATTTTAGATTAGAATTCCTGAAGTTTATTCTGAAAGTTTAACTATATCTACTTTAATAATTCCTTTGCTTGTACATACAAATACAATATATTGCAAAGCAACAACAGCATTGCATTACTGCAATGCTGTTGTTGCTTGTTTATTAGGCTTAATACTTTCCGTGATGCATATATGCAATGGTAAGAGAGCTGCCAAATGTAAAAACAGTTGAAAATGGAGCCTTTTTAACTTGGCATACCCTTTGCATATAAGAACTATTAGGGAAACCAGAAATGACAACAAAAAGGAGGTTAGAGAATAGGTTCGGAATTTCTGCAATTTTTTAATTTATAAAGGGAGGCTCCTATGGAAAAGACGCTTACTGTAGATACCGAAAAATGTTGTGGTTGTAGAATTTGCGAACAATTCTGTGCCTTCAATCACGGCAAAAACATTAGTGAAGATAATACTAGAATCAGAGTGGTCAAAGACCACAAAGCCTTTACGAATACTCCACTCGTTTGTCAACAATGTGCAGACCCCATTTGCATTAAGGTATGTCCTACCAAAGCGTTGAACAAAAGTGCTACTACGGGAGCAGTCTTGGTCGATCAAGAGCTTTGTGTTGGGTGTCGCATATGCGTACAAAACTGTCCTTATGGCGGGATTCATTATGTTCAGACAACTAAAAAAGTAGTTATTTGTGATCTTTGTAACGGGGACCCGAAATGTGTGGTCAACTGTCCTATGCAGGCCATTGAGTATCAGGACACCAATGCAGCAGAAGATAAATACCGGGAAAGAATTGTCGGAACAATTGGAGGGGTCAAATCATGAATAAGCAGCAGTTAAAAGGACTGGCAGGCAAAATCCTGCGGGTAAATTTAACAACAGGCAGCATTGTTGTTGAGGATTCTGACCCCTACTTATTCCGTTATTTCCTAGGTGGACGAGGAGTAGGAGCTGCAATTCTCTATAAAGAATTAGCGCCAGGCATTGATCCATTGGGTCCTGATAATAAGCTGGTATTTACGGTTGGCCCGTTAGAAGGAACCATGGCTCCGGGTGCCAACAAGATGAGCGTATCTTTTAAATCCCCGGCAACCAATTCCATCTGTTGGTCTCTAGCTGGAGGGCATATAGCTCCAGAGCTGAAGTTTGCAGGCTATGACGGAATTATCATCGAAGGAAAATCACCTAAACCAGTATACCTATGGATCAATGATGACAAAGTTGAAATTAAAGATGCTTTAGCTTATTGGGGTCAAGAAACTCATCAATCTGAAGATGCCATACGGGCTGAAATTAAAGAACCATTATCTAAAGTTATGGTAATTGGTCCAGCCGGTGAAAATCAAGTCACTTTTGCTTGCATTCAGGCTGATCATTTTAGGGAGTTCGGTCGAGGCGGCGGCGGAGCAGTAATGGGTTCAAAAAACCTTAAAGGTATAGCTGTGCGCGGGCATGGCTGTATAGAAGTTCATGATGGCGAAAAATTAGAGGAACTAACAAGAAACGTCAATGAAATTCTAGCTAAACATCCTAAAGCCAATGCTCGAAAAGCATTTGGTACTAATGAAATGATCGATGGTATCAATGCCTTAGGGTTCTGGTCTACAAGAAACTTCCAGGAAGGCTCCTTTGATGGAGTCGATAAAATTAATACTGCCAGTTACAAAAACGAGACAGTATTTAGTGATGTTTCATGTTATGGTTGTTCAATCGCCTGTGGTAAAAATGCTCGTAACAAGAAGAATCCTTACTTTAGTGCAGCTGTTGAAGGACCGGAATTTGAAACTACTGGTTTACTTGGTCCAAATTGTGGCATTGATTCCTGGAATTATATTCTTAAAGCCACAGAGATTTGCGACAAATACGGTATGGATACGATATCGGCAGGCGCGGTTGTGGCGTTGGGGATGGAACTTTATGAAAAAGGAATCATCGATAAGGTAACAACGGACGGTTTAGACCTGAAATTTGGCAACGGCGAAGCGCTTGTCCAGACATTGGAAAACATTGCTTTCCGTCGCGGCTTTGGAGACATCCTTGCTAACGGTACTAAAACAGTCGGGGAAAAATATGATGCCTTGGCTTACGCTCCCCAAGTTAAGGGGTTGGAATTTGCGACCTATGATCCCCGTGGTGCTAAAGGTATGGGTCTTACCTACGCAGTTTCGTCTAAAGGTGCTCATCATATGACATCTCCCACCATGGGAGTAGAAATTGGTAACAATAACCGATTTAGTGAGGAAGGCAAGGGGGCTTTAGTTGCTGAGACACAAAAATACATGGCAATTGTTGACTCTATGGCTGTATGTGCTTCCATGCGATTTGCCTTGAGCCTTAACCAACAGATGAGACTTTTCGAGGCAGTTACGGGTGTGGCTCTCTCAGATGAAGAGGGTATGCAAATTGGTGAGAACATTTTAACCTTAGAAAGACTATTCAATGACCGTGAGGGGTTTACGAGGAAAGACGATAACCTGCCTACGAGGTTTACAGAGGAAACGATGACCAGCGGAGCTTCGGCCGGGCAAAAAGTTAATCTTAACCCAATGCTGGATGAATACTATCAGGTTATGGGTTATGATAAGGATGGAAAGCCCTCCAAAAGTAAGATACCCTATTTTGCATAAACTCCATCAATCTCAGATAAGGTCCTCACCACATTGTTCACTTACAAATAACAGTAATGTAGCAATAGTAGCTAATTGATAAAACATAATGAAGAGGGGTACCAAATAATGAAATATGGTTATATTGGACTAGGTCTCATGGGTGGTGGTTTAGCACGTAATCTGATTAGAGCAGGGAAAGATGTTTTGGTTTTTGATTTGAGCGCTGAAGCTATTGAAAAAACTTTAGCAGTAGGCACGACCGGCAAAGCTGCCAAGAGCGCAGCAGAAATGGCCACTTGTGATGTAGTATTTACCAGCTTGCCCTTGCCCACGCATCTTGAAGAAACGATGTTAGGTGAAGCAGGCCTGTTAAATAAAATGAAACCAGGATCAGTTTATATTGATGTGAGTACCATCGACCCCCAGACTGCCCGCAAAATTGCTGACTATGCAACCAGCAAAGGAGTTGATTTCTTAGCTTGTCCCTTGGGCAAAGGTCCTGCTGCAGCAGAGAAGGCAGAAGAGCCAATTTTTGCTGGAGGTAAAAAAGAAGTGTATGAAAGGATGATGGAGACACTAAAAATCGTTGGAAACCCAATTTATTATTTGGGAGAAGTGGAACAAGCCTATGCATTTAAACTGATTAGCAACTTAATCGGTATGACAAACATGGCAGTTCTGGCAGAGGGAATGCGCATCGGTGAAAAAGCTAAGATTGATCCTAATTTGTTAGTAACTCTGCTTGCAGATACAGGTGCTAACTCGTTTCAGCTTGCAGTACGAGGTCCTTGGATCGTTAATAATGATTTTGCCAACAGGTTTGGAGTCAAGCTCGCCCATAAAGATGTCAGACTGGGTATAGAAATGGCAGATGCTTTTGATTATGACGCTAAGTTCTGCAAAATGGCTAAGAAAGCTTATGCCGATGCTATTGAAGCAGGCTATGGAATGGAGGATTGCAACGCAGTATATAAAGTTATTTAAATTGGAGTTTGCACAATAGTTTGAATACTTTTTACCCTCCTTACAAAAATAGTTATAAAGTTTACTAGGTGAAACTATCTTTAAAACTAATTATTTTATAGAAAAAATAGGGGGAAAATATTATGAGAAATAGAATTATTTCAACTAGCGTAGCTTTGCTTTTGGCTCTATCTCTAGTTGTAACAGGTTGTGGAAATAAACCTGCTACAAACGTGGGAGATCAAAAAGTTGAGAAAAAAACTGTTATCAAATATACTCACGGGCTGCCTGAATCAGATCCACATCACTGGACTGCTCTGAAATTCAAAGAGCTTGTTGAAAAATATTCAAACGGTAAAGTAGAGGTCACAATCTTTCACTCGGGACAATTGGGAAGCGAACAAAGAGGCTTTCAAGATGTCCAGAATAATGTTGTCCAAGCTAGTTCTTTAGCTATCAATAATGCTACTGTTTATTCACCTTCTATGGGTGTGTTTGATCTGCCATATATATTCAAAAGCAGAGATGAGGTTTATAAAGTTACAGACGCACTTTGGGATGATTCGGCTACCAAAATGATTAAAGAATCTGGTAATCGCCCAATAATTTGGTTCGAACAGGGATTCCGTGTACTTTCAAACTCGAAGAGAGAAGTAAAACAAATGTCAGACCTGAAAGGATTAAAGATCCGTGTACCGCAAAATCCCTTGATGTTAGGTGCGTTTAAGTCTTGGGGAGCAGAAGCAACTCCGATTTCTTGGGATGAAACGTTTAACGCTCTTCAACAAGGAGTTGTAGACGGGCAAGAAAACCCATATACGGTATTTAATTCTTCTAAATTCTATGAAGTACAGAAATATATTACTGATATTCATTATAAAATTTGGATAGGTGCAGTTGTTGTCAATGAAAAGTGGCTGCAGGAGTTGCCTGCTGATGTCCGTGATGCCATTCTTAAAGCAGGAAAAGAGACATCTATTCTCGAGAGAGATCATATCCAAGGTGTTGAAAAGGAAGCTATGGCTAACATGAAGGCTAAAGGGATGATCTTCACTGGTACCCCTATAGATGAGGACGTCTGGATGAAGAATGCTATGGCAATTTGGCCTGATTATTATGACAAGATTGGTGGAACAGAACTACTTGACAAAACAATGAAGCTTCTAGGTCGCGAGACCCCTAAAAAATAGAGAGCTTAGTCGTCGTCAAGACGCTTAAGGATTAAATTCTCAGCATTGTAAAAACCGGGAGTGATTCAATTTATTCCCGGTTTTTCTCTAAATATGAAGAAATACGCAATGAGGTTCCGGACAGACAACCGTTCTTAACAAAATGGGGGTTAGCAAATGAAATCTAAATTACAATCATTTATCGATAATTTCGAGGATATTACTAGTGGAGTAGCTCTTGCTGGTGTAGTTATTTTATTGTTCATCCAGGTAATTATGAGGTATGTTTTTCATAATTCCATGGCATGGACCGAAGAACTTTCACGATATTTCTTTCTTTATATGGTTTACTTAAGTACGTCTTTAGCAGCTAAACAGAGAACCCATATTCGAGTAACTGCGCAGTTTAAGCTTTTTCCCGAAAGATTCAAAAAGTACTTTCTTTTATTTGCTGACTTTATCTGGGTTTGCTTGTGTTTAGTATTTTCATATCAGGGATTTAAATTAGTCATCAATATGGCAGATAAACCTCTTATATCCCCTGTGCTAGCGTTTGATTTAAAGTGGGTATTCCTTATTATTCCTATCTCTTTTCTGCTACAAGTTATACGGGTGATTCAGGCAGATTATTTGGCCTTAAAAAATAACCTGCCACTCGTTGTCGAAGAAGGGGAGGATGTAAAGAATGTCACTTGACATAATGGTGTGGGTTATTTTGTTTGCTCTGTTATTATTGGGGGTGCCTGTTTTCGCCGCCTTGGGTACGGCGACGTTAGTTGCCTTAATGATGTCAGGTATTCCTCTTTCGATTATTCCATTAGATTTATATAAGGTTTCAGAAATGTTTCCCTTAATTGCTGTTCCTGCCTTCATTTTAGCTGGTTCCATTATGGAACGAGGAGGCATGGCTAAGCAAATAGTTGATGTAGCAGCTATTTTCGTAGGGCGTATGCGTGGAGGCTATGGTATTGTAACTATAATTGGGTGTATGTTTTTTGCAGCAATGATAGGCTCCGGCCCCGGAACAGTTGCAGCCATGGGTACCTTAATGATACCTTCGATGGTTCGAGAAGGGTATAGCAAGGACTACGCAGCTGGTGTATGTTGTACAGGTGGTACATTAGGGATACTGATCCCTCCCAGTAATCCTATGATTGTATATGGTGTTATCGCTAACGTATCTATTTCTGGAATGTTTATAGCAGGTCTTGTGCCTGGATTTTTGGTAAGTTTTGCGTTAATGATTACTGCTTATATCATAGCGAGAAAAAAAGGCTTTAAAGGGTCTGATAAAGTTTACACGCCTAAGGAAGCCCTTTCGATCATTAAGAATAGTTTTTGGGCTTTAATGGCACCAGTCGTTATTTTAGGTGGAATATACAGCGGAATATTTACCCCTGTTGAAGCTTCTATTATTGCAGTCGTATATTCTTTGATTGTCGGTACGCTGATCAACCGACAAATCAGCTTAAAAGGGCTCATAGATTGTTTTAGAATGACCAACTCCGCCACTGGTACAGTGTTAATCGTTGTTGGAGTATCTATGCTGTTTGGGCGCTTTTTGACCATGAATCAAGTGCCGCAACGCCTAGCAAGTTGGGTAATGTCGATCAGCACTGATCCTATCACCGTGTTATTGATGATTGTCGTTTTCCTGTTTTTCCTAGGGATGTTTATGGAGACTCTGGCTACGATTGTAATTGTAACTCCAGTCGTACTGCCGTTACTTATGGAACTTGGTATTAATCCAATTCATTTCGGGATAATTTTCGTAATGACAAATGAATTAGCACTTTTATCACCACCTCTGGGGGTTAACCTATTTGTAGCAATGGGAATATCAGGGTTGAGCCTGGAACGTGTGGCTAAAGCATCAATACCCTATATGGTAGCATTAATGATTTGTACAATAATAGTTGTGAGATTTCCAGAAATCGCTCTATACCTTCCTAGAATTTTTGGATTCGGACAATAGAGCAGTTAACAAACAACTCGCCGTTTGCGGTAACCTCATAGTAAATCTGGAATTTCCAAATTTGCTATGGAGGCGACACAATTGAACAAAATCTTGGTAACAGATTAGATTGCGCAAACGGCAAACGCCGAGTGACCGTAACCCTCTCCCCCACGTTCAAATTTCCCCACCGTATTTCAAACAACTCCGTCATGGCTGACGTGCAAAGAACAGAGAACACGCAATGCGTGTTCTCTGTTCTTTGGCTTAGAGAGGCCTCGATGATCTCTTTTTGATAATCCCTAATAAGTGAAGTATAATGAAGCAACACATTTTCCGTCTTAGCCTATACCCTCTGTAAATTGGCGTAGATCGAATGAACAAATCTAGACGTGTTGCTGCATAAATCTTTCTAAAAATGTTATTATCCAGATAAATATTATGAAATTTATTGAAATAATAAAAATTTAATTTGCATGGGAGTAAGACTAGGTTTAAGGAGGCATAAATAAATATGCGCATAGAACAGTTGATTTATTTGGTAGAAGTAGCTAAATCAAAATCAATTACTCTTGCTTCTGAAAAAAATTATATTACTCAACCTAGTATTAGTCATGCAATAAAAATACTTGAACAAGAGTTGGACATAACTTTATTTAAACGCTCTAATAAAGGCGTGCATCTTACAGAAATTGGTGATAGAGTTGTTCGAAAGGCGGAGGAAATATTAAAAAACATAGAGGAACTAAAATTAGAAGTAGAAATATATAAAAGTAATATGAAACAAGAATTATCTGGAGATTTATTAGTTTCTGCTCAGCCTATAGTATGTAATACTATATTACCAGATGTAATTAATACATTTCACAAGAAACATCCTAATATCAATATAATAATTCATGAAATAGGATTTTCAGATATAGTAAAAAATATTAACTTTGGTAAAGTTAATATTGGTTTGATTATTGGAGTAGATGAACATCTGAAACAACTTAAATCAGATAATCAAATTTTTTTTGAAGAACTAATGGTAGATAGGTTTTATGCTTATGCTAAAAATACTTTACCAATATCTAAAATAGTAGAAATTTCTATGGATGAATTACTTAAATGGCCTTTAATTTTTTTTGGTCAAGAGCAACATGAAGGGCGAGGTCTTTTAGAACATATAGGTAAATATGGTAATCCGAGGAAATCATTAAGTACAAATAGCATTGCGATTTTTCAAAAAGCAGTTATGGATGGGGGAGGGGTTGGGATCATCGGTAAGTTATTTTCAAAAAATCTTAAAGAATGTAAAACAAGTAGGCTTATCCCTTTAAAGGATAATATGAATATTTCCATAGGGTGGATAAAACTACATAATACTGAAGTATCGAAAATTGAACAGGAATTTATAAAAACCCTAAAATCTATGATTGTAAACAATTTTAGGGATATAATGGTCTAGGAAAACTCTACAAGATTTTCTGAAAAGATAATGAACCTGATATAATAAAACCACTGTAACTATTCAAGTCGCCTACGAGATCAGCAATTTAAAGCTGAACTCTGGGCGGCTTTTGATTTATGTTGGAATCATGATGGAAGTAATGATTCAGGGACGACTACTCTAATTGTCAATTAAATGATACCTTCTGAGGTGACCGAGACAGTTCAATACGGGACGGGCGTTAAATCCCCTATCTCAGCCAGTTCCTATTTGAATAATTTTTCTGGCAATAAACAAAATTATTTTGGCTAAACCCAGACTGAGACTACGTTACAGTGTTCTTAAACTGAAAAAGTTCCAGTTGTATCAATTTGATTATAAAACAGTAAAACGATTCAGATTTTGCAAATATTACTCGGAATTATATGTATTTGGCCATAGAAGCTATCTATAAACAGGATGCAAACGAACTATTTTACTATGGCTTATAAATAAGTTAGAGTAATAGATAGGATAAATTATTCGAATATTCAATGGCATCGCCAACGATAAATATTGCGTTTATTTTATATAATGGCAGACCATTAAAGTAGAGAAAGGGGGGTGTTTTTTAAATACCTATTGTATTTAGAAGTATAGTAACAATTTAATGGCTTTTTTATTAATTTAAAGAACTAAGGAGGAAAAAGTTATGTTTAAAAACAAAAAAAATCGGTTTATAGTCCTGCTAATGGTTTGTTTATTTGTTATAAGCACTATAATTGTTGGTTGTGGTCAAAAAGTACAATCTACACAAACGAAAGTAGTTGCCTATCCAACAAAACCAGTACAACTAATTGTCCCTTTCGGTGCTGGTGGAGCTGCGGATCTAATGGGTAGAGCTGCTGCTAGTGCAATTGAAACTCACTTAGGTCAACCCATGATTGTATCTATCAAAGCTGGAGCTGCAGGTTCCATTGGTACTATGGATGTTGTAGGTGCAAAACCAGATGGCTACACGCTTTTGCTGGGTGCCCCGGGATCACAAAGTATTAAACCCCAAGTGTCTGAGGTGGGTTATGATATTGAAGATTTAATCCCTATTGCCCAATTAAACGCAGACGAAATTTTAATAGCTGTTGCAGCAAATAGTCCAATAAAAACTATTCAAGATTTTATTAAATATGCTAAAGAGAATCCTGCTAAAGTCACTGTTGGAAATGCAGGTGTAGCCAGTCTTCAGCATCTTGCTGCTGAGGCATTTGCAGATAGTGCTGGAATAAAAATAAAATCTATACCGTTTGAAGGTAGCGGGCAGGCAGCAATTAGTGTACTTGGAGGTAAAATTGATGCTCTGATTGGACACCCTATTCAATTGGAGCAAAATATTAAAGATGGTCAACTTAGAGCACTAGTAGTATTTGAACCAGAGAGAATGAAGTCTCTTACTCTTAAAGATGTTCCTACTGCAAAAGAACTAGGATATGATGTTGAACTGGCTTCTTGGAAAACAGTTTTTGCCCCAGCGGGAACTCCACAAGAAGTAGTGGATAAATTAAGAGAAGCACATAAAAACTTAGTAGTAGATCCCAAATTTACAGCTCTTACTGACAAAATGGGAGCACAAGTAAAGTATATAGATGGTCCGAAATTTCAAGAGTATTGGAAACTTGAATATAAAAATATGGGCATTTTAGTCGAAAAATTAGGCTTAAAAGAAAAAAAGTAGACTTACATTGAAACATTGAAAGGAATTGGTTTCCCAATGAGTAAATATGTGAGAAATGAAATAATATTTGCTTTGGCGTGGATTATTCTAGCTATGATTATCATATTACTCGTACCAATGGAGGTTAAGGGAAGAAGTGGTAGTGTTTTGGAGGGAAATTCAGCAGAATTTTTTCCTTACATTAGTGCCTCTGGATTATTACTTTTGAGTTTGATGCTAATTAAAAAACTCTTTAAAAATAAGTCTGAAATAAAGGAAATTAAAGAAGAAAAGTTATTAAAAAAAGAAGTTTCCATTTTCCGAGGCTTTGAGAGGCAAATAATTATTATTTTAGCTACAATTGTTTATTTATTTTTGTTAGATGTATGGGGATATTTAATAAGTACGATTTTATTAGTAGGTATTCTGTATTTCACATTTAGTTCATTTAAAAAAATAAACTGGCTCAATTTTTCAATCTATACATTTTTTTTCCCGTTTGTAATGTATTACCTTTTTGAAAAATTAATGATGGTACCTCTTCCTTAAATGGGAGCAAGGCAAAGAGTGCTTTGTGTTTAATCGCGAGTGTCTCTACAAATCAGTTGGATCAAGAGCAAGTTATCCGTCAATATAAAGCCCAAATGGTGGTTGAAGTTAAGTTCCATCTCTTGAAACAACCCGCCTTGGCTTCCGTCATTTTTCTAAAAACGCCAAGGTGGGTTGTTTCACTCGTCATGTTACTGAACGACCTTACTTATAAGAGGTATGATGTAATATGAGTTGAATGTACAAACTCTATTATTTATGTGAGGAGGTATGAAGGTGTGGGCATTGAGGGAAGTTTTGAATGGATAAGCTTAGTCTATATGATTTTTGGTACTATTATTGGTATAGTTGTTGGAGCTTTACCAGGATTGGGTGCAGCTTTGGCAATAAGTATATTCCTTCCTTTTACTTTTACTTTGTCACCAGTTCCATCGATTCTATTTCTTTTCGCAATTTATGTTGGTTCGACTTATGGTGGGAGTATTGCAGCCATTTTAATTAATACTCCAGGGACTCCGTCTGCTGCAGCAACAGTTTTAGATGGTTATACAATGGCTCAAAACGGTTTTCCAAAGAAAGCCTTAAGTACAGCTTTATACAGCTCTGTTTTTGGCACTTTTTTTGGTGTTATAGTCCTTATTATTTTTGCACCATCTATTGCGAAAATGGCTATAAATTTTGGACCAGTGGAGTATACAGCCTTAATGTTTTTTTCACTTTCCATGGTAGCTATAAGTGCAGGTGATCAAATGTTAAAGGGGTTGATAACTGCTTGTTTTGGCTTGTTTTTAGCTACCATTGGGCTTGACCCTATTTTAGGGACTTCTCGTTTTGCTTTTGGAAATACTAACTTACAAGGTGGCCTTGAAGTTATACCATTACTTATTGGACTTTTTGCAGTATCTGAAGTATTAATTCAAGTTGAAAAATTAAGTAGAGGAGAATCGGATGTAGCGTCCTCCATTTCATTAAATCAAAACAATAAGGACAGAAGTATCACCATGAAGGAATTTATCGCTACATGGAAGAGTACTCTTAAAAGTGCACTTATAGGTACTGGTTTAGGGGCTCTCCCAGCACTAGGTGGATCAGTGGCTTGCTTTGTAGCCTATAACGAAGCCCGACGCAGTTCAAAAGATCCAGCAGAATTTGGCACTGGTTGTATCGAAGGGATTTCTGCACCAGAGACAGCCAATAATGCTACATGTGGTGCTGCTTTAATTCCACTTTTAACATTTGGAGTTCCTGGGGATGTTGTAACTGCGGTATTAATAGGGGCTTTAATGATTCAGGGTTTACGTCCGGGACCGGCGCTTTTTCAGGAACATGGAGCTATTATCAACGGTTTATTTATCGGGTTTTTAATATGCAGCCTTCTTCTCTTAGTCATAGCAAGAATGTGTCTGCCGTTATTTTCTAAAATAATTCATATTAAAGATGTTTATTTATTCCCCGCAGTGATTATTCTATCTCTGACTGGTGCCTATAGTATGAATAACAGTATTTTTGATGTGAAGGTTACAATCCTGTTTGGCATAATTGGATATGTTCTACGTAAATGGAATTATCCGCTTCCCCCGCTTATTATTGCATTTATATTAGGAAGTATTTTTGAAATGAGTTTACGGCAGGCTCTAAATATATCTGAAACTGGTTTATTGGCACTAATAACCAGTCCAATAGCTGCATTATTTTACGCTGCAACAATATACGCTTTATATAAAACAACCAAAAAAGCAAAACTTGTGACTTAATAATAATCGGGCTTATTATTAATGTCTGTAAAATTTGGGCAAATCTAAAGGCTTAAATCATAACCTTTAGATGAACAATATACAATATTAGGAGGAATTTTTATTATGAGAAAACAGTTAACAGAAAAGATTCTTGTGCTTGGTGTCGATGGACTAGATCCTGCTTTAACTAAAAAATTTATGGATCAAGGTAAATTGCCAAACATCAAGAAATTTGTTACAAGAGGCGTGCAACGAGAAGATTTAGTTTTCCACGGCGCAGTTCCGACGATTACACCCCCTATTTGGACTACTTTATCCACCGGTGCCTATCCAAATACCCATGGCATTACGTGTTTTTTTAATCAGAGTCATGAAAGATTAGATGAAATCGTATACGCATTAAACTCTAAAATGAGTAAAGCTGAGCCATTGTGGGATGTATTTACAGAAGCAGGAAAAAATACCTTAGTTTGGCACTGGCCTGGCGCTGCTTGGCCACCAACGTCAGATAGTGTTAATTTAAGTGTCGTTGATGGTACTCAACCTGCTGCTGTAAACAATGGAGTAGCTGGAGTAGATTGGGATATATTGCTCATGGCATCTGCTGAATTTGAAGCGGTAAAATTTAAGCCCCACGCAAGTATAGATTCGGGTGCCGGTTGTATATTAACGGACCAAGATGTTGAACCGGAATCAGAAAAGGAAGATTATAGACAAGCAATGGCTAGTGGGAAGAGTATGAGAAATATTATTGCAGAATACGAAGATTGTGAATTATTTGTGTTAGGTGCGGTTGCTTTTGATATTGTGAATTCTCCAATTAAGGATGCTCAAGGATGGAAAAATGCTCCATTAAATGCCAAAGAGTTTATAATCCTTACTTCAGGTGGTTTTGTAAGGAGGCCCGCTTTGATCTTGCAAAATGAAAGTGGAGTATATGATTCTATAGCTATTTATAAATCTAAAAAAGATGATAAACCTTTATTGGTATTAAAAAAAGATGAGTTTATAAGTACTTGGCTAGACGAAGTGAAGAAAAATGAACAAGATTTCTTAGGAGTAAGGCATCTGAGAGCTTTGGAAATTGCTCCCGATGGCTCTAGAGTAAAGTTGTGGATGGGTAGAGCATTAGATATTAATAACAATGCAGTATGGCATCCTAAACAGCTACATGAGAAAATCATGAAAAATGTAGGGTACGTTCCTCCTTGTGGCATAGTTGGCGGGAGTGATCCAACTTTAGTTGAAAAAGCATTACTACCATCCTGGGATGTATATTGTAAGTGGCAGGCAGATAGTTTAACCTATTTAATGGATAATAGAGAGTATGATGTGATTTTCTCTCATATTCATAATGTTGATAATATCGGGCACCAAATCTGGCATTATGCAAAAAAACAAGAGGACTGGGATAACGATCCAAGTGTATATCAAGGTTTTTTTGAGGATGTCTACAAGCAGACAGATGACTATTTAGGAAGATTTTTAAAATATTTAGACGAAGGTTGGACTATTTTTATAGTTTCAGACCATGGTCTAATTACTACAGAAAATCATCCGCCAATTATTGGAGAATTTACGGGCGTCAATATTAGGGTTATGGAAGAATTAGGGTATACAACGCTTAAAAGAGATGAAAATGGAAATGAACTAAGGGAAATTGATTGGGAAAAAACAAAAGCAGTTGCAACCCGTGGTAATCATATCTGGATCAACTTAAAGGGCAGAAATAACACGGGGATAGTAGATCCTGATGATAAGTATGAATTAGAAGATGAAATTATCTCGGCTTTATATAACTATAGAGAAAAAGAAACTGGCCGTAGAATAATCTCAATAGCGGTTAGAAATAAAGAGGCTGCAATTTTTAGCTTCGACGGCCCTGAATCTGGCGATATAGTATACTTCATAGAAGAAGGCTTTAATCGACTGCATGGTGATGGCCTGCCAACTGCCAAAGGCTATTTTGATACTTCGGTATCTCCTATATTTATTGCTGCAGGTAAAGGACTAAAAGAAAATTTTACTACTGATAGAGTTATTCGGCAAGTAGATCTAGCCCCTACAATGGCAGTTCTAGGTGGTGTAAGAATGCCCAAACAATGTGAAGGTGCACCACTATATCAAATTCTAGCAGAAGAGTTTTAGTAATAATTAATTAAACAATGGGGCTGTGAAATGTCATAGTCCCATTAGTCTTACACATTAGTACTTCATCGGTCTCAAAGAATATAAAGTCACACAACCCTTCACATGTGGCGAGGGTCAAATTCCGTAAACGCTTTAAATGCCAAACGGCTTGCTATAATCAACGAATGCCACATGAAATACCGGGGTTAAGAAGTCTTGATATAATAAAATTATGAGGAGTAAAGAACATGTCTTTACAACAATTGAATTCAAGCAGTTTTGAAGAGATTATCTATGATAAAGGTGATCCCTGTTTGGTTATCTTTTCAAGAAAATCCTGTCACGTCTGTCAAGGCGTAGTTCCGATTTTAGAAGATTTGCAACCGAAATACGAAGGCAAGTTTGATTTTTATCATGTCGATGTGGAAGAAGATAAGGATTTATCCCAAAGATTTTCCTTAAAAGGCGTTCCCCAGATCCTCTTTTTTAAGGATGGAGAGTATCAGGGTAAAATGGCCGGTCATGTTGAGGATGATCAAGTCGAAGAGAAAATTGCCGAAGTGATGGAAGCATAATTTTAGAGGGGGTTGGAAGACATGGCTGATACTTATGATTTAATCATCATCGGCGGCGGACCAGCAGGTCTTGCAGCCTCAATCTATGGCGGCAGAGCTAAACTGAAGACTTTGCTGATCAATAAAGGAACAGTGGGCGGTTTAGTGAATACAACTCGAGAAATTGTGAATTATCCAGGGTATCTGCAAATCAGTGGCGCTGATCTCATGCTCGATTTCAAGAAACATGCGGAGAACTTTGGCGTGGAATTTTTACGTGATGAGGTTGTTAGTACCGATTTTGCACAAGAAAATAAAGCGATCACCACCAAAAAAGGCAAGGAATTCGCGGCAAAGGCAGTTATTATCGCCTGCGGCAGTGAGCCAAGACTGCTCAATATTCCCGGAGAAAAACGACTTCAAGGTAGCGGAGTGGCGTATTGCGCAACCTGCGATGCGGAATTCTTCGAGGGGGAAGACGTCGTCGTTATTGGGAGCGGGGATCAGGCTATTGAAGAAGGCATGTATATCACCAAGTTCGCGAATACAGTCACTGCCATTGTGCTTCATGACGAAGGTTCACTGGATTGCAATAAAGTCAGTGCCGAACGCGCGTTTAAGAACGAAAAGATGCATTTTATCTGGAACTCCACGGTCGAAGAAGTCCTGGGCGAAGACAGTGTCAAAGGGGTAAAAATTAAGAACATTAAAACAGGCGGCTTTTCAGAATTGGTTTGCCAGGGCGTATTTTTCTTTGTGGGCATGGTTCCCTCCACACATTTTCTTAAAGCGAGTGGAGTCAAGATGGACAAAAGAGGTTATATTCCTGTCAACGACCTGATGGAAACAAATCTCGAAGGCGTATATGCGGTAGGCGATAATCGCATTAAATATTTAAGACAAGTGGTTTCGGCAGCAGGGGATGGGGCAACGGCAGCAGTAGCCGCCGAGCGCTATATCGAAGAAGTCGATGCGTTTAATGAGGATGTCCTGCAAAGTGACAGGATGGTCTTACTCGTATTTTTCAATGCGTTTGTGAACGAAAGCCTGGAATTTTGTACTTTACTAGAGGAAGCAAACCGGGAACAGGCAGATCGTTACAAAATTGAGAAAGTCGATATGGCCACGAAGAAAAACCTCTCGCAAAAATATGGCATTGAAAAAGTACCCTCTGTTGTCCTATTAAATGAAGGAAAAGAAATTAAACGGCTAGACTGTTCCTTGGATAAAGAACGATTAAAAGCTCAGCTAGGTTAAGAAGTTAGAGCATAAAAAGCCAAACGCAACGGCAGGTACTCGAGTCCTGATGAGACTGATGTTTAATCTATTAGATCTACTCGGAGAAAATGAGCGCTAATGCTTCCAGGTAGGCAACGTTTATCCGTTCTAGATCATGAAACGATTTTTTAAGCAGTAAAGCAAAGAAATCTATACTTAATGCATCAAAGAATGCCGAGTCACTTGTGTAAAAAGGATTAATAGTTTGGTAAGGGAGGTGGTGATAAATCGGGCCAAGAGAACCTATTATGATTTACTTTTATTGAATATTATCAAGAGTTTGACTGACGGTGTGAAACGTTTATTTAAACATAGAAAATTAAAAGAATTGAGGTAATGATAATGAAATACGGATATATTGGATTGGGTCTTATGGGTGGCTGTTTAGCCCGTAATCTGATTAGAGCAGGGAAAGATGTTTTGGTCTTTGATTTAAATAATGAAGCTATTGAACAAACACTAGCGGTAGGCACTACCGGTTCTGCTGCCAAGAGTGCAGTAGAAATGAAGAACTGTGATGTTGTATTTACTAGTTTGCCGCTACCCGCCCATATTGAAGAAACAATGCTGGGTGAAGAAGGTCTGCTCAGTAAAATGAAAACAGGGGCAATTTATATTGATGTGAGTACAATAGATCCTCAGACTGCCCGTAAAGTCGCTGACTATTCAGCCAGCAAAGGAATTGACTTCTTAGCTTGTCCATTAGGCAAAGGACCTGCTCAAGCAGAGAAAGGTGAAGAACCAATTTTTGCAGGTGGAAAAAAAGAAGTGTACGAGAAAATGATGGATACACTAAAGATTGTGGGAAATCCTATTTATTATATGGGCGATGTAGAACAGGCTTATGCTTTTAAACTGATTAGCAACTTAATCGGTATGACAAACATGGCAGTTCTGGCAGAGGGAATGCGTATCGGTGAAAAGGCAGGGATTGATCCTAATTTGTTAGTAACTCTGCTTGCTGATACAGGCGCTAACTCGTTCCAGCTTGCTGTACGAGGTCCTTGGATCGTTAATAATGATTTTGCTAACAGGTTTGGGGTTAAGCTCGCCCATAAAGATGTCAGACTGGGTATAGAAATGGCAGAGGCTTGGGGTTATGACGCTAAGTTCTGTAAAATGGCCAAAAAAGCTTATGAAAAGGCTATTGATGCAGGCTACGGAATGGAAGACTGCAATGCAATCTATAAAGTAATTTAAAGGATTAGCCAAATAGCTCATTTTTAACCTCCATTACACAAATAGCTAATGATCCTTTAGAATTTTGTGTCACTAGCATTGCAGAAATTTAATGATTACTTGTCAAGTTGTCCCTTGACCACCGAAGTCTCAGACATCATCCACCAAAGCGTTGTGCGAAGGTTAGGATCAGAACTTGGATTCACTGCTCTTCGCCAGAAGTTAGGTCGTCTCCACTTAATCAATGCTTTAACTATTAGCCTTTGTCTATCTCAATATTTATGGGCTGACTTTAGATAGACAAAAGGCGGAGTAAAGCTTCACCAACGCATACGATTTGATGGGGATGCGATCTCAGATGCAGCAACTATTAAGGTATCTCGCAATACCGATAAAAGTACAGCTAGAGTCCTTGATTGGATCAAGTATAAAACGGCCTACAAAGGTATGTTGCTCGATATTCAACGACTCTTAATCGCATATTTATTTGAGTCTTTCTCCTCCATCGTACTAAAATTCACAAGCAAGGCAAAACGAGCAAGGGACTAAAGCGGTACGATTAAGAACAGCTATTTGTACCGATTTTTTTGGATACGGACAATAGGATAATATAACGAGCAATTGTATAGGTATTTTAACAACATTATGTTGAAAAGTAAGATAATTCAAGAAACCTGTTTGCATAATTATGGAGGTGTAGCGAAGATGAATAAAGTATTAGTATCTGATGCTGAGAAATGTGTTGGATGCAGAATCTGTGAACAATGGTGCAGCATGAGCCATTTTAAAGTAGGGAATCCTAAGAAGTCTAGAATATCTGTAACACGAAGCCATTCAAATTATATGGACTATCCAGTTGCTTGTCATCAATGTGTTGATACGCCTTGTATTCAAGCATGCCCTCTAAGCGCTTTAAGTAAAGATGAGCGTACTGGAGCCATTAAAGTGAACGAAGAGAAATGCATTGCTTGTGAAATGTGTATCGAAGCATGTCCATATCACACCATCAAGGTTCATCCTACTGAAAAGTATGTTTTGATTTGCGACTTATGTGGCGGGGATCCCCAATGTGTCAAGTACTGCCAAGAAAATGCCCTTAGCTACGTGGAGAGGGTAGATACAGAACAGTTAGTTAACGCTACAAAGGAGGACAAGTAAGATGCCGAAAAATGGTATTGCCGGACAACTTCTAAGAGTGAACCTAACCAATAAACAGATATCCAAAGAAACATTGTCCCTGGAAATGTTTATTGAATATATAGGAGGTAGAGGTCTTGGAGCCTACTATCTCAATAAAGAAGTTGAGCCTAGAACTGACGGACTTAGTTCCGAAAATAAACTAATATTCTTCAATGGACCATTTTCTGGAACAATGGTACCAGGTAATAATAAGATTAATGTGGCCTTCAAATCACCGTTATCCAACACTTATTCCTTTTCCTTGTGTGGTGGCCATTTCGGTCCTGAGTTAAGATTTGCAGGTTATGATGGTTTAATTATTGAGGGTAAGTCAGAAGGCCCTGTTTACCTTTGGGTAGATAATGATCATGTAGAAATTAAATCAGCCGAAAAGGTTTGGGGTAATAAAATAGCTTATACAGACCACCTTATTAAAGAAGAATTAGGTGACGAAAATATTCAAGTAGCTTGTATTGGACCTGCCGGAGAAAATCTAAGTAAATTTGCTTGTATTACGAGTGGCGTTTTCCGTGAATTTGGTCGAGGTGGTTGTGGAGCAGTGATGGGTTCAAAGAATTTAAAGGCTATCGCTATAAGAGGTTCTAAAGATGTCGAGGTCGCTGATCCAGAAGGCTTGATGAAATTAGTAGATGGGCTATATCCAAACTTTAAGAAAAGTGCCAAGGCTCAAATCCGTAGATCTGAAGGAACTAACGAGTTAGTTCGTGATATAAACAATGCCGGATTTATGTGTACTAAAAACTTTACCGAGGGTACATCTGAAAAAAACAAAGAATTTGAAGGATCAGTATTCAGAGAAAAAGTAGTGTACAATGATGTCTCCTGTTATGCGTGTCCCATTGCCTGCGGTAAAAATAGTGCTATAGTTTCAACCAAATATGGTGATGTTAAATTAGAAGGACCAGAATTTGAAACACTTGGTTTATTGGGAACGAACTGCGGTTTAACAGAGTGGGAAGATGTTTTGTGCGTTTCTGCAGTTTGTGATGCCTTAGGTTTAGATTCTATTTCTGCAGGAGGCTGTGTTTCCCTAGCAATGGAATGCTTCGAAAAAGGAATTTTAACGATAGAGGATACCAATGGATTAAAACTAAATTTTGGTAATGGCGCTGCAGAAGTCGAATTATTAGAAATGATAGCTTATAAACAAGGTATTGGTGCAGATTTAGCAGAAGGACCAGCCTATGCTGCAGAAAAATGGGGTGCTCCTGAATTAGCTGTTCATTCCAAAAATATGAGCTGTGCGGTTTATGACCCTCGGGGAGTTAAAGGGATGGGATTAACATATGCAATTTCCCCTAAAGGTGCGCATCACATGGTAGCTCCAGTCTTCGGTGGAGAAATGGCTGCTGGAAATCGTTTTGAAGAAAAAGGTAAAGAAACTCTAGTAAGAAATACCCAAATAAACTTCGCAGCGGTTGATTCACTTGGCTTTTGTGCAACTTGCCAAAATGGATTCTCAAGACCTGACCAGCTAAAAGCCCTGAAATTAGTAACAGGATATGAAATGACAGAAGAAAAATTACTCTTTAATGCCGAGAGAATTGTTAACATAGAAAGGATGTATAATGTTAAGAATGGTTTGTCTAGAAAAGATGATACATTACCAAAGCGTTTTACCGAAGTGCCAATGACTTTTGGTGAAAGCAAAGGACAAGTAGTAGATTTGGAAACTTTGTTGGACAACTATTATGCTGTTATGGGTTGGGATAACGATGGTATACCTACAGGGGAAAAGCTCAAAGCATTAGGGCTATAGATGATAGATATGTGAGCGCAAAACTATCCCCATATTGCAATAAGCTGACACAATGATCATAGTTGCACTTTTTTCTTCATCTCTTAGACCCTATAATCCATGCTAGGTGCTAGGTGCTAGGTGCAAGAAGGGTAAAGCTTATTTTCTACAGGTGGGCTAGAGCTAAGTGACAAGCAATTGCTTGTCACTATATTTTTAATGAAACCAGACTGGTCTTTATCGCGAGCACTGATGGCAGGTGATATGCTCTCAGCCACCAAAGGTCTTATTACTATTTTGTGTCTTTCAGTCAATAAACTCGTCTTTGGATATTAGAAGTGTGTGTACGTGAAAATGGAACTTAGAAACAGCACCATAAGTGAAAGGATGAAAAGGGTGATTATTAAAGTCAATGGCAAAGATGTTAACTTAGATAATGAAGTGACTATAAGGGAACTTCTCGTACTTCACAACATCGTAAGGCCTGATTACGTTATAGTTCAGGTCAACGATAAACTCTTGGAACAAGATCGGTACAATCAAGTTATGGTGAAGGATCATGATACGATTGAATTCCTCTTCTTCACGGGCGGAGGAAGTTTCTAAGTATTAAATTCCTTAGAAATTAGCGTGAAGCGGGTAGCATTTACAGAGGATAACTTGAACGGTATTCTCGGAACATAATCTTATAAGAAGTTGGGGTTAAAGGTGAATCCCCGAGGTTATTGGGCGATTAGGAACAAACTCAATGTGATTTCAGAGTTTAGAGGTGAAACGCATGACAATTCTTCTCAAACAACACGATTATAACGAGATTATTTTCTTTAGCCAAAAGAAGCTGCCGAATGAGGCATGTGGCTTACTGGCAGGTAATATCGATGGCGAGATTAAGAGTATCAAAAAAGTTTATTATCTTACGAATTTGGACCAAAGTCCCCAACACTTTTCCATGGATCCCCAAGAGCAGTTTGCAGCGATTAAGGAAATCAGGAGCATGGGGTGGGTGCTACTAGGAAACTTTCATAGCCATCCTAGTTCGCCATCAAGGCCCTCACAGGAAGATATTCACTTAGCGTTTGATGCCGATGCATGTTATCTCATTCTATCGCTACAGGATAAAGGGAATCCCGTGTTGAAAGGTTTCCAAATTATAGAGAACGTTGTTACGGAAAAAGTCATTCTAATGCAGTTTTAAAAGGAGTGTATGGGCACAAAATTATGGTTAAGGGAGATTATACATCTTTATTGCCATGAGTATATGTCGTCGCTTTATCAAAAAGAATAGAAAGTCTATTGTAAGCCACCATTCAAAAATGCTGGCTGTGTCGTTGAATATCTCGGACGTTATACACATCGGGTTGCTCTTTCTAACATCTGTTTAGAGTGCCCATCCACGTACACTGTGAGTTTTATCAAACGACTTAGTACATTTGGTCATAAGTAGGATTAAATTTTTGATGGTTTTTTCACGTTTCGTCATTGTATTTCTCCCTTTTTTACCAACAGCGTAACATCCAGTATATTGTGTTAAGCACTCATAAAAGACCTCATGGATGAATCAGTAAGGATTGTACAGAACTGTTTCAAGAAGAAAAATAAAGTGACACCGAGCATGAGTTAAAAAGATTTTGACGAAAGTTGCTGACCGGGTGCTTTGTTTGGCAAAATCTGATAACAGAAGTGTAAAAAGGATAGATTACATGTTGACTGTTTAAGTGTTGGAGTTTAAGATTTAAAGAGTAATCATTTAAATCTTAGACCCCTTTATTATTATAATAGTAAAAGAAGAACATGACACCTATAGGAAGGAATGGGCAATAATGAAGCAACATTATTCGCTACATACGCTCGAAAACTTTTGCAAAGCCCTTTTGATGGCAGTTGAGGTCCCTGAGGCTGAGGCACAAATCGTTTCTTCGATCCTTGTGGATACAAGCCTAGATGGGGTTGATACCCATGGAGTTAGTCGTTTACCCATATATCTATCTCGCATTTTGAATGGAAGAATCAATCCCAAGCCGACAATTGAAAAAAGCTTAAATGATGCAATAGCAACGGTCGATGGGGATAACGGTCTAGGACAACTCGTGGCCTATCGTTCCATGGCCTTAGCGATTGAGCTTGCCAAGGAGTATGGTCTTGGTTTCGTTACTGTTAAGAATAGTAACCATTTTGGAGCGGCTTCAACCTATTGTAAAATGGCTGCGCAAGAACGAATGATTGGGCAAGCTTATACGAATTCACCCTGTGGAATCCCTCCCTGGGGAGGGATAAGTCCTTATTTCGGAACGAATCCGATTTCTTATGGATTTCCAAACGGAGATCAACCGATTGTGATTGATATGTCTTCCTCAACCGTTGCCCGTGGAAATATTATTTTGGCGGCAAAGGAAGGACGTTCGATTCCTGAGGGATGGGCCATCAATAAGGACGGAAATCCGACGACGGATGCCAAAGCAGCACTGCAAGGAGCAGTTTTGCCTGTCGGTGGAGCGAAAGGATATGCACTGGCTTTGGCGGTCGAGGTCATGTCAGGGATTATTAGTGGCTCGGCTTACGGAACGCACGTAGGGTGGATTTACGACGATTCGCTTGAACCAGTCAATATAGGGCATAGCTTCTTCGCCTTGGATATCTCACGACTCATGCCCTTTGAGGATTATACCCAAAGAATTACCCATATGATTGGGGAAGTTAAAGATGTTCCAAGAGCGGACGGAGCAGATGCAATTCGAATTCCGGGTGAACGGCGGCAGTCAATTGCTGAGGAGCGAAAAAAGACTGGAATTCCTATTAATGAAGGGCTATTTCAAGAACTCAATGAGCTCGCTGCGAAGTTTGGCCTTCCAATTCTCGAATAGTGGTGAAATAGTATTCCAAGAGCACGGGGATTGAATGTTTAATTCTAACTAAAAGAGCCTAGCTGATTACCTATTGTGGGTAGTCAACTAGACTCTTTGCTACATTTAAAGGGTTTTGTCAGGAATGAAAGGATAAGCGAAGCGTGGGGTTTTAAATGTTTGGTGAACAGAATCAAGTTTTGGGGAGTTAGAATTTAGCAACGAACCATTCAAGACACCGGCCAAGGTTTTAGTTAAGACGAGGATAAAGAAACCGATTAAAGCTGTGAATTGTAGGAGGCCTGCGACGGCAAAAAAAGAATGCCCGATTAGTTCGTTCAAGGCGTAAGTTCCGGTGGTAAAGCTTCCAAGTGGGAAGACATAGCTCCACCAGCTAAGGTTGAAGGGAATTTCGCTCTCTTTTTTGGCAAGATGAAGCAGGGAGTAGAGACTGGCAATCACAATCCACCAGATCCCCACACCCCACATGGAAATCGCGAAGATGATACCAAGGGCATGAAACCCTGATGTCCAAGGCTCTAAGAAGGGTTGAGTAACCAACGGAAGGGTACTAAAGACGGTCATAGACATTCCAATGGGACCGAGTACTATCCAAACGCTCGGCACAAAGCCTCCAGCGATTTTACCACTATAAACAAGCCGTGAATAATACAGGCTACTGATCATAATAAATAAGAAAAAAGTCATACCAAACATGGCCAAAATGAGGATCGTGAAGAAAAACTGCTGAGATAACGTGCTCCAATAGGGTATGAGTTTAGCCCCCGTGGCTGCGGCCACAATAGGGGGGACGACAGGAATCAACCAACTGGCATGGGTATCCTCAAGCGAAACTTCGTGGGAAACAAAGAGTAGATAAGGTATGGCTATAACGGTAACTAGAGCTACTACAACTCCGCAAAGCCAGAAGGTTTTACTGATCAAGATAGCCGTTGCCGGTGAGATCAGATGCCTACCAATGACAAGATAGTCATTGCCAATGACACTGATACTCATTGCTAACGCCCCATAGAAGAGAAGCTTCCCTGGGTCGGAAAAATCCTTTAAAGCCTCGTCCGTGTGGCGGAGCCATCGCCACGACCATAAGCCAAGAGCCAGGATAAAAACGAGATTGGCCAAGAGGAAAAAAGCTATGCCCATTGCCTGCATTCCAGATATGGGGATAGGCGAAGTATAGGTTAGAGCGGCAACAATGCCAATTCCCATAACGAGAGTGAACCAATTAGTACCGAATTGACGTGCGACAGAAGAGAGTTGACTGAGCATAGACGATTCCTCCAAGTTCAAAAATAATGTCGAAAAAAAAGTTTAATTGCGATAATATGTTAACTATACCGAGTCGAGTCCGACAGGGCAATTCGAATTTCGAATACATGGTATTACAAAAAAGAGGTATTAAGAAAACGCCGCATTAAAGGGAAACAGGGAGTCTATTCAGACTCCCTGTTTCTCACATCAATGTCTTGAATGTTCACTGCCTGATCGCTCACCACAACTAACCCAGTTTCGCCTTTTAGTTCGGGATCATGAATAACGGTGTAAGGTTTTCCGACTTGTTTAGCCAGTGATATATATTTATCGGTCAACTGATCCCTTAATTCTCCATTGATAAGCATTTTTGAACTCTGCTCATGGCTTAAAGCGTCAATAATTTCGGAGTAGACGAACTTTTGGGCAACTTGTTTCTTACTTAAGATTTTTATAACGCGTTCACGAAATTCTCCGAGGTAGATAACCTTTTCGTCATGCTTTAATTCAGGGGCGCCATAAAATCCTACGGCAAGTCGTTGTTCTGGGCTATCCATGGTCGGGCTGCCTCCTTTGTTGATCTATCTAGTTTAGATTTTGCATTTATTAAGCCCAAAATGCATGGTTTTAATATACGCAACCCAAAAGATGGATGATGGAAATTAGCTCTATTCGGTGACAAGGTGCAATTAAAGAGGTAGAATAAGAAGAAAAATCTAAGATTCTAAAATGGAGGATATTATGCAGCTTATTCTATTCATCATGGGAATTAACGTGGTCTATGTATCCATCTATACGTTGCGTATGATTTTCGTCATTAAAGGGCAAAGAATTTTGGCATCGATCCTTTCCGTAGTAGAGATTTTTGTCTATATGACAGGTTTAGGAATTGTTCTGAAAAATTTAGATAATCCTTGGAATCTAGCAGCCTACTGCGTCGGCTTTGGCTTAGGGATTTATATTGGCAGTCGAATTGAGGAGTATTTAGCTTTAGGCTATGTGACGGTCCAAGTAACTGTAGATTGTGTTGAAGCAGAAATACCGTCTACCTTACGGGAATGTGGATATGGTGTCACGTCTTGGTTGGCCGATGGTAAGGATGGTCCACGACTCATGATGCAGGTTTTGGCGAAGAGGAGTAATGAACGCAAGCTATTTAACATCCTCGATCAGCACTGTCCCAAAGCCTTTGTAGTTTCTTTTGAACCTAAAAACTTCAAAGGTGGATTTTGGGTGAATCGCATGACTAAGCCCTTTTAAGCATAAAGGTAATTAGTGAACTGAGGAAATAAGACTTAACCCCTTAACTGTAGTATATCAATTTGCACACCCAGAACCTAGAATTTTTATTTCCAACAGTCCCAACCCCTTCTTCTTATCAGTTTTCATCAAAATGACCTTCCACCGAGAGGAGATTTGCGTATATGAAAGATATCGTTGAGATAATATATCATCCTACGCCTTCGATAGAACGTCTTTACTTGGAGTTAACCAACCGTTGCAACCTGTCGTGTGAAATGTGTTACCGCCGCAACTGGAAGGAAACTTTAGGTGATATGTCAACCGAAATTCTAAACACAATCGCGGCTGAAGCTGAAGTTTTCCCTGACCTTAAGGAAGTGATTCTGGGAGGGATTGGTGAACCGACGATTGCGGATAATTTTAAACATGCGGTGGAACTATTCTCTTCCCACTATGAAGTTACCGTGACTACGAACGGGACGACGTTAGACGACCCTATGATCAATTTTTTACTATCTCGTGGTGTTGCCAGGATTGCTTTGTCCGTTGATTCAACGGATGTACAGACGTTTGCTGCTATCCGGCATCAAAATGTACAAGGGATCTTGGAGAGCACGCGTCGCCTAGCTGAGAATCGGGATAAGGGAAAACCAGAGATCATATGGGAATTTTTAGCGATGAAGAGCACTCTCCCGTATTTGGTCCAAACCGTGCGCCAGGCGGCGCAATTGGGTGTAAACAGAATCTTTGTTTCCCATATTCTACCCATGCGTGAAGAGTCAATCGCGGAAATCCTATATCATCCCATGCTTTCTGAGACCGAACGAATCTTTAAAGAAGCTTTGTTCGTAGGACTGTCCAAAGGTGTGGAAGTAATCTTGCCTAAAAGCGAGTTAAAAACAGAACGGCCTTGTAAGTTTATAGAAACTCAAAGTGCAGTTGTTCGCTGGGATGGTCAGCTTTCTCCTTGTTATAGGTTTTTGCATTCTTATCCAGAATATGTCTTCGGTAGACATAAGCAAATTGATGCCTATAGTTTTGGTTCACTTAGGGAGCAATCGTTGTTTGAAATCTGGACTACCCCTGAATATATGAGTTATCGTTACAATGTTCTGCACGGAGAATACGCATCGTGTCCTGATTGCAAGTGGGTTGATGGCTGCGATATAGTGCTACGTACAGACATGGATTGCTTGGGACATGCTCCATCCTGTGGAGATTGTCTGTGGGGACGGGGGATAACAGTTTGTCCATGAATTAATGATAACCTCCAATTGAATAAAAACTTACTCTCCGAGCCGATTAACCTAAAGAGAAATCCATGGTTAATCAGCCAGGGCTTTAAGGCCCTCAGGGTATGTCTGGAAATGGGCATGCCTTCACATTTTGAAAAGGAGGAGGTCGCATGAATTGATTGAGTTCAATTACATGACGGCTCCACTTCTTGTGGAGCCGTTTTTGTTAGTCGGTCATCACTGCACATTGCGTGCACGCAGTCATAATCGATCAAAGGGTAGCGCATTCTAAAGACGATAGTAGAGTCCAGAGATAGAGTAAAGTGATAGAGTCCAGTGATAAGGTCTAGTGACGGATATTAGTGAAGAAAGTAGGTTTGTTTTATGTTCAAGAGTATAAATCGCACTTTAAGTGTTGTTGTGCTATCATTAATCAGCCTTTTCGTTTTAACCGCCTGCGCCATGCCAGGGCAAAATTCAACCCAGGCTGAGAAGCAACCCACTTCAGAGACACCTTTAACAACCCAAAAGCTTCGGATTGCGGCTGCAGCTGATCTAACCTTGGCCTTTAAGGAAATCGCTACCCAATTCGAGAAGGATACTAAAATTCCAACCGAGATAACCTTTGGTTCTACGGGAACGACTGCTATGCAGATCGAAAATGGAGCACCTTACGATGTATTTGCGGCAGCGGATGTTTCGTATATCGAAAGACTCAATCAGAAGGGCTTAATTATCGCCGACACGCAGCAACTTTATGGGCAGGGAAGGATAGGCATTGCAACGCTGAAAGGAAGCAAATTAGAAATTAATGGATTAGACGATTTGGCAGACAATCCGATGATCACAAAAATTGCTATTGCGGAACCATCACATGCTCCTTATGGTAAAGCCGCCAAACAAGCTTTAGAACATCGCAATCTCTGGGATAGAGTGCAAGGTAAAATGGTTTATGGACAAAATATTCAAGACACTCTAACAATTCTTAAATCTGGTAATGTTGATGCCGCGATCATTGCCCTTTCCATCTATAAACCGGATGAAGTGGGCTTCACCCTGATTGACAGTTCCTGGCACGCTCCTCTTAATCAAGCGATCGCTATCTTGAAAACGACGAAGCAGGAAGGAAATGCCCGGCAATTTGTAGCCTATGTCAACGGAGAAAAAGGTCGCGTATTTATGAAGAAATATGGTTTTTTACTTCCTGATGAATTTGTAAAGTCGTAAAATCCTTCAACTAAAGATGAAATACCCTTGTACTATTCTTAAAAGAAGTCTTGGAAAGTGGTTGTAACTATGAATATTTCAGAGCTAATGCCTCTTTATCTCTCTTTGCGCCTAGCCTTAACGGCAACTTTCATTGGTCTATTGATTGGTTTGCCGATTGCCTGGTTCTTAGGAAATACGCAATGGAAAGGGCGGGAGGTTCTCGACTCACTGATCAGTATCCCTATGGTCATGCCCCCTACCGTTCTCGGCTACTATTTACTGGTCATCCTCGGCAGAAATAGTTGGATCGGAAATTTGGCTGAAAAATTTGGGACCCCTCTTGTCTTTACAACTCGAGGAGCAATTATCGCTGCAACCGTGGTTTCAATTCCGTTCTTTATTAAAACAGCTCGTTCAGCTATAGAAGGGATCCCAGCTAACCTTTTGGATGCTGCACGCGTTCTGGGAAGGACAGAACTAAATATCTTTTTCAGTGTGGTCATTCCTAACGCTTGGAAAGGAATTGCTGCCGGACTTATACTTATGTTTGCTCGAGCGTTGGGGGACTTTGGAACGACGCTCATGGTCTCGGGTGGCATCCCCGGTCAAACGTTAACCATGCCGATTGCGATTTATAATGCTATGCTAGCTGGAGATCAAGCGACGGCTAATCGGCTAGCTTTAATTATGGCGGGCACTGCCTTACTGGTGTTGGTGCTGATTAATTTACTCAATCGACAGGTTGGAAGGAAGGGGAACCAATGATCGAACTTCGAGTTTCTAAAGCCTTGGAACTCTTTTCTCTGCACGTCAATATTAAACTATCAGAAGGGTCCTCCTTAGCCTTGGTGGGACCTTCTGGATGCGGAAAGAGTATGACGTTGCGGATGATCGCTGGCTTGGAACAACCTGACGAGGGATATATTAAAGTTGGGGATACTGTTTTCTATGATTCTAGTGAACGTACCTTTGTTCCCGCATACAAACGCCATGTCGGGTTTCTTTTTCAGAATTATGCCCTTTTTCCCCACCTTACAGTGGAGCAAAACATCGCTTTTGGTCTAAATCATCGACCCAAACTCGAAAGACAGGTAAAGGTTCACTCGATCATAGAACGTCTAAGGCTTAAAGGCTTGGAGAGACGCTATCCTCAGTATATCTCCGGAGGGCAGCAACAGCGGGTAGCTTTGGCTAGGACACTCGTCACAGATCCCGAGTTGCTCCTCCTAGATGAACCCTTTTCTGCTTTAGATAGTCAAGTGAAAAAGA
>CAKMJS010000130.1 GCA_927405585.1 uncultured Desulfosporosinus sp. | reverse complement strand
GTTGCGGATATCACAATATCAACTTCCGCGAGATACTGATCCATCTCATCAAAATGTACCGCGCGACCGGAGCATTGCTTTGCTAAGCTAACCGCTTTTTCATACGACCGATTCGACACCAAGACGGTATTAGCCCCAGCGGAAACAAGGTGTTTGGCGGTTAGTGTACTCATCTCCCCGGCACCCATAATGAGAATCCCCTTGCCTTGAAGTTCTCCAAAGTGTTGCTTAGCAAGTTCTACCGCTGTATAACTGATCGAAACAGGATGCTGGTCAATCAACGTATCGGTCCGTACACGTTTTCCGACCGCTAGGGCAGTCTGGAAAAGCACATTAATTACTTTGTTTGTGACCTCTGCAAGATTTGCTTGTTGGTATGCATTACTGACTTGGCCCAGAATTTGAGTCTCACCGCGAACCATAGAATCCAAGCCAGAAACAACTCTAAACAAGTGGCGTACCGCATCATATAAGGTGTGTATATAGAGGTATTGATCGAGTACATTTTCCTCAATGCCATGTTGGCTTGCTAAAAACTCTTTAATGGAGTGGATTCCCACTTCGACATTCGTAGTTGCAGCATACACTTCAGTACGATTACAGGTACTGACGATGACTACCCCTTCAAGCCCTGGACAGCTTTTCAATTCTTTGAGAGCCTTTTGCATTTGGGAAGGGTGAAAACTCATTTTCTCTCTAATTTCCACAGGTGCACTTCGGTAGTTTAATCCAATAGAGACAGGAAACATTTTTCTACCACTCCTTCTGCCTCAGCTAAGCGCTGAGCTTTAATAAGTTTCCTTACTTCTCCGTCCGTAGCGCAATCCCAAAAAACTGTCCGCTTTTCAATTGGCAAACTCCTCTTGGCTTTAGTTCGCCAACTTTTGAGCAAGGTTAGATATTCAGCCATCTCATTTCCATACAACGTTTCCAATTCAGCGCGAATTTGCCTTGCTACGATAGGGCTACTTCCCCCAGTCGAGACAGCAATTTTTAGCTCCCCTCGTTCCATAATTGAAGGAACAATAAAACTACATTTTTCTGGGTCATCCACAACATTTACTGGTCGATTAAAAGCTTTAGCATCATGCGACACTTGAGCATTAACTTTCTCTATTTCTGTACATGAAAAAACAAGCATAGCATCCTGAATATCTTCTGTTGTATAGTTCTTTTCTATCCAAAAACATGCCTTTTCATCAATCAGTTCCCTAAGTTCTGGAACGAGACATGGTGACACAATCCTCACTAAGGCTCCATGCTGCAAAAGGGTTTGAACTTTACGAAAAGCCACATACCCTCCCCCAACGACCAAAACCGTCAGAGTGTTTAAATTCATAAATATTGGATAATACTGCGACATAAATTATAAGTCACCTTCTCCACTTTTCTCCCCTATTTCCGATTCGTTCTATTATTACATTTTCCCTGCCAAATAACTATAATATTTACAAACTAACAAACAAAAAATAGTGTTCTCACGTTAGGTCAATAATCTTAACCATAGGAATGGAGCCCAGATAAAAAGTAGTTGACCCCGAAGAACGTGAACAACACAGCAGCAAAACCAAAAATTGCCAACCAAGCCGCCCTTTTTCCCTTCCATCCGTACATCAACCGAGCATGCAGGTATGCTGCATAAATGATCCAAGTAATTAATGACCAAGTCTCTTTAGGGTCCCAAGACCAATAAGTGCCCCAAGCATAATTCGCCCATATTGCGCCCGTAATAATGCAGAGAGTCAAAAGCGGAAAGGCAAATGCGATGACTTTATACTCAAGTTCATCCAGTTTATCTAAAGCTGGAAAACTAGCGACAATACCCTTCGAATTAGATTTTTTATGGGTTCCTTCATTGCTTAGTTTCATGAGATACATGACGCCTAGCCCGAAAGATATAGCAAAGGCGCCATAGGCAAAGATTGCAGTTACCACATGGAAGGTAAGCCACTGACTCTTAAGTGCCGGAGGAATCGTTTGTGCAATTCGTTCCTCTGGGCCCATAGACATAATCACAAACATCAAGAGTAAGAAGGCAATGGGCAGGACAAATGCGCCCAGGGCCTTTATTTTATAGCGATACTCAGCAAACAGATACACCACCAAGATCCCCCAAACAAATGTTAACAGGAATTCATAGCCGTTAGTCAATGGCGGATTCCCAGATATAACCATTCTGAGGGTAATGGCTGTGCTGGAGGCGATGATGGCAATAATCGCAAGATACGTTGCCAGTTGTCCTGAGAGCTCTTTTTTAGCGCCACCTAACCACATGAAGTATGACAGCATAGATAAAGTGACTGAGCCAAGCAAAATATAAAATGAAGCAATTTCTAGACTTTCCAACATTTTTCGTCCTCCTATGTGATTTTTTCGGGTTTAATGGAAGTAACAAATTGTTGCAGTACCTCGTGGTTACTAGCGATCATTTTTCCTGACAACACTCCCACAGTTAGGGTTCCTTGTTTATCGGTCTCAGCTTGAAGGACTCCAGAAATCACGATGGGTTGCCAGTAAAAAGCAAGTAACAAACCAGCAAGTAACAAACCGCATCCCAACCAAATAACAGCAACCCCTGGATCCTTCTTGACTTGTAGCCCCGTGAATCCAGCTAAGTTGTCAAAAGTTAATTGATAAGTTCCTTGAACATCAATGGTTTGCCCTTTTTCGAGCTGTCCCGTTTGAATCGGCTTTTCATCGTTGCCTTTATAGATCTGATAAAGGGCGTTTACTGTCTGAGCTGAACTCGTGTTAATCGCTGTTACAAGGTAAAGATCAGTCCCAGGAGCTTGAAAGTAACTTTGTCCCTGATCGCGCAAGATAACTGGCATTTTTTTACCGTTCATATTTACTGTGAATTTCACACCGTTGGCAAAGCTTGCCTGATAAAAGGTAACTCCCTTATACACAAACGGATGGTTTACAGACAAGGTCTTCCTAGCTACTTCTTTTCCATTTTCGATAATACTCATGTCTGTATACCAATTATCTCGTTCACCGCTGGGTAAAAAACGATCCTCTGCGGAATTGATGCGCACACTAAAGGTTTCGGATACCTTACCTTTGGAAACCTCGATAGCTTGGATGGGAATCGTACTCCCTGCCCCTTCCATAAAGAACCCTTTAAATCCTAAGAGGGATCCTAACAAAGCACCAATGACTAACACTACAAAGGAAAGATGGGTGATCAAAGATCCCCAATTACCCATTCGGCGTTTTATCCCAATAAAACTCCAATTTTCCGACTGATCGCTTACTGTAAAATGATACCCTTTTTCTTTCAACGTTGCCTGAACCGACTCTCGTAGTTGATCAGACTCCCCTTTAACCTCGAGTCTAATTTTCTGTGGTATCTGCGCAAGAGCTGTCGGCGGTTTTAGCTTGAACGTCCGACGATAAATACCGTTTAGCCGTTGCATACTGCACACTATGAGATTGATACACAATAAACCCAGCAACAAACGAAACCACACAGCGCTATAAAGATGTGTGAAACCCATCATTTTCCACACTCCGCCCACTGCTTTGGCTTCTTCTGGGTTCATCGCTTCCTGAGGCACCACTGTTCCTATTGCAGAAACAAGAGCAATGATTCCTAACAGATACAGTCCTAACTTCATAGAACTAAAGGCTCTCCAAACTCGCTCACTCAAATCCTTAGAATTTTCCTCCATCAAGTTAACCCTCCTAGTATTCTCCCTATGCAGTATTATTAACACATGTTTACCCTTATATGCGGTTAAGATGATTGACAAGCCTTACTCCATTGTACCCTACCCAACCCTTTAATTCCAAGTCGAAAGAAGAACCAGGCGCCAACCAAAGACTGATGTCAATAAGTGTACGATTTCTACATATCCTTCCTCCCATGCCAATATAAGATAATATTCACAATCACTCATGTATTTAATTCTCTTATTCGACATTTTAAGACATTTTTCCTGCTATTATTTGATTTTCTACTATTTTTTTCTGGCAACATTGTTTGTTACTGTCGAATACTCACAATGCTCTACCCTACAAAACTTCTCCAATTCGAAGAGGCTTTGTGTGATTATTTTAGAATTATGCGCCACTTCCGGGTACATGACAAGACGTTGCACAAGAGTCATAGTACCAGTTATTAGTTCCTGATTCGGAGTCAACTGACGTAATCGGGTTTCCGTCACCAATTAAAAGTCCTTTACTGGAATCTCCATGGGTCACATGACATGAAGAACAGTCTAAATGCCCCCCGTAACTACCCTCTGCGTTATGCAGGTTTAATTGTGAGCCGCTAAAATACTCATTAGAGAATCCCGAAGTTGGTTCAGTATCCGTAGTATGACACTTCAAACACAAATCATTACCCGGACTAACTGTTAAGTTGTTTGAAGTTGAGCCATGGGAAGAGTGGCACGTAAGACAAGTCATCTTCTCGCTATTATTAGCCCGCTCCGCGCTGGTACCTTCTAACGGGAGTGAAGTTGTCAACGTTCCAATTGCCACATTTACAGGATGACCAATCTTACCCTCTGTGTAGTTAGCGTGGCAACTCTGACAGAGCGTTGCTACCCCGGAAATATACACAGGATTTTCACTTGAACTTGGAGTTTTAGTCTCTGCACCGGCAACCAAGTTGATATCGAAGGGTATCGAGATATCCGGAGCAGTCGGCACGGTAATTGTATTATTCAACATGCGGTAGTTACCGGTTCCATGTGCGCTGTGGCAAGTCGTACACCCCATAGTCATTGGTTCACTGGCATTTGTTCCACCGTATCCAGGAGCAGGTACAGGCATAGTTTTATCGAGATTATGAGCAGATGACGCATTCATAAACGCTCCGCCTAAAGAAGGCTTCGGAATGCTGTCCGCTGTCATAGTAGTACCATTGTTCACATCATATTTGGAATTGGTTGACCCTGCGTGGCATGTAAGACAAAAAGCCGAGTTCGAAGGTTCATTAAGGAGCGTATCTTCTTTTGCAGTGTGAGTAGAATGACAGGTACTGCAGAGATTCGTATTACTCATATAATTGTCATGAACATTGACATTAGGCAAGTAGACATTAACAGGACTGCTAAAGGGGCTTTCATAAGTTGTTTCCCCGACGGTCTCTACACTCCTGAGACGGTATATAAGATTGATATAGTTCGGTAATCCCGCGCCTCCATTATTATCCGTCCAGTTAGTAGCAGAGATATTGGCCATTGGGTTAAAATTTAAGCCTCCATCGGTACTTTTCTGGATTTCATAGCTAATAGTTCCGCCGTTAACAGGTGTCGCTAGTCGCCATCGAAGGGAGATCTGATTATTACCGTTATCCAGCTTAGTTATTTCGACCGAGACAGCTTCGATGCTTTGTGAGCTATCTGCTGCTCTAACCACTTGATTTGGCCAAAAGATAGCTAGGCACACACAACCACTGAAGAAGAGAGGCAATAGACAGCGTTTTGAAAAAATACCCATTCACTTACCGCTCCTTTCTTTGTCATTTTTTGTAATCCGTACTTTTTTGTGCCGAACATTAATGGTCGACTAACATTTGTCATTATTAATAATATTAATAAAAGTATGGGTTATCATCATCAGTATCCGAGAACCTGTACTCTGTTATTCTCACGGTCAGTTACATAAATTCTTGCTTCTGTATCTATACAAAGCCCATTAGGGAAGCTGAACCGATCATTAGCGTTACCATGTCCTCCGAAACTCCATAATTCAAAACCCGCCTCATCGTAAGTCCTTAGGCTATGAGAAAAGACGTCGACAACAAAAATAATCCCTGAATCTGTGACAGCCAAACCTCTGGGCAGAGCTAATGGTCCACTTTTCCCTTGAGAACCGGTAATCTTGTATAGGAATTGCCCCCTCTGATCAAAAATCTGAATCCGACCGTTATTGGAATCTGACACATAAACCTTGCCGTTCTTACCAACGTCTAAGGCGTTGGGATATAGAAACTTACCATCCGTTGTCCCTGATCCGCCAAAATAGCGTATAATCTTGCCGCTGGTATCCATAACCAGCACAACCTGATTGCCTACATCAGACACATATATTAGATTATCCGCCCCAACTTGAACCCCTGTCGGGCGAATAATTTCCCCTTGTTGACCATTTATTAATTGAAGCCTCTGTTTGTTTAGAAGGGACTTGTGCATTTCACCTCGATCATCAAATACAAATAATTCCATAAGGTTCGGGTCAGCAACATAAAGCCTTTCATTTGAGAACGTCATGGCGAAGGGATAATTCAGCTTCCCCTTCCCCCAGGTCGAGATCCATTGACCATCACGGCTATACACCTGAACCTGAGAGCGTCCTGTATCTGCCACAAAGACTCTGTCCGAAGAAACAGTTACTGCTAATGGCCCCATAAGCGCTTTAGCCGAGTTGATGGCATCCGTCGCTTTACTTTTCCCATCCATAGTAAAAAGGTAATGTGGTAAACCAGCCTTTACCGTTTGTGCAGTTAAAGGATCCACAGAGGAACCCTTATGAGTTTTCATCCACCAGTAGCCAACGATACTAAAAATGGCAATCAAAATTAAGCATAAAACAGCAAATAAACGGTTTCTCTTCCCCTTCGGAAGTATCTTCATTGCGAATCGCGAAAATGTCATATCTTTAACCTTCTTCTCCAGCTCAGTGTGGACACTGTTAGTCACTAGACCTTGTTGGAACTGGCGTACTTTCAGACTAGTGTATACATTTACGTTCTTTCATAAACTATAACATAATTAGAATACCGTTTGATCAAGCACCTGACATCTTAACTATTAACTAGTAAAAAAGGAGCCAACCGCCCAGGAGCAATTGGCTCATATAAAGTTATTTTAGAATCTTAACGGTCTCCTCTTGAGGATTAGTCCCAACTGTTATCTAAGGGTGGTCAGACCCCGAGGAGACCTTATTGAGTAACCAAGTTGAAATTATGGTAATGGTGCAAAAATGTTATTAGTACCGATAGCTCCAGGCATAGCAGGTTGAGGTGTTAAGCCGTGAGGATCAGTTTGACCATCATTATCGCCAAAAGAGAAAGTATTTTTCAATTGTTCAGCTTTTGAATCGGTATGACATCCCCAACATACTGACATGTTCGTGTAACGCTTAAGGGCAGAGGATGGGTTTTTGTCAAGCATGTAAGCAGTAGCTTTGGTTGTATCGCCTACAAATGCTCCACCTGTTGCCGTAAGATCGGTAACTGTTTCACCATGAGCATCCATCATTACCTCTACGTCAGTACCGTGAGAATAGTGACAACGTACGCAAGTGTAGCTATCGCTTGTGGTGGTATGACGATATGCAGAGCTAAAGGTACCAGTAGCAGAACCGGATTTAGCTAGGTAATCAACGTGGCAAGATGCACAGTAAGTGGACATTGCAACACCTTTACCAGAGACATAGCCTACTGCTGCGGAATCAAATAATGTATTTACATTAGATGTGTAAATCGGTACTCCGTTAGCATCGCCAAATCTAGCGATTTCCTCTAAGTCAAGGTCAACAGTGTAAGCACGACCTACGTCACCTTTAGTTAGGTTATCAAGGATAGTGTCACCATTTGTGGCGTAGATAAAACCTTTAGACCATTCAATTTTGAGGTTTGCATTCCAATCTTGGTCGTGGCTATCAACAACACCTTGGAAATGTTTTGTACCATCAGCTTCGGTTATAATAGTGTTATCTGGTGCAGCAACTGCAGTGTTAGCCACTGTTACCCAGAAACGAGTGAAGTAGCTTTTGTTCGGATTTCCATAAGCATAGCCATATAACCAAGGGGTCGAAGATTTCGCATAGGCTGAACCTTTATCTTCGTAGACCATGATTACTTTGGTTGTAGCAGGATCTCCACCGTCAATATCAGCGGCTAAGAGACCGACTTGAGTAGCAGTACCTCTTACTAAGATAAACTTAGCTGCATCGGCAGCGGCAGCACTTGGTAGTGAAGCAAATTCGTAAATGGTACCATCCTTAACACCAATACCACCGTCAGAGGTTTTGGCAAGACCCATACCATTTGGGTTGTAGTGCAATAAACGCTCTGAGTAAGAACCGTGTGGTGCATGGCAGCTTGCACAGTTGAATTCGTTAATCCAAGAGCCAGAGTTTGCGGACAAGTTACCACCAGGAGCGGCTTTCACTTGTACGGTTCCGTCTGCTAAGTGGACTGACATGTTACCATCGTGAGTTCCACCGAAGGTACCCGCGTTAGAAGATTCAAATACGTTATAGAAGCCTAAAGTACCATCATGACATGCTGTACAGGTGTTATAGACGCCATCCTTGAACAATAAGCTCTTAGATGCACCGGTGTGAGTTTGGTGACAGCTTGCACAGGAGTTCGTGTTGTTTTGGTATTCACCATGAGTTCTTTGAGTTCCTGTTGTGCCGTCGTTCTTAACATCACTTGATTTGATAACGGTAGTATTTGTAGAACCGTCGTTTTTGGTAATACCATTACCAGTTTGGTTGGCATTACCGAGGTTATTGTCTTTGTCAGTAGAAGCAAGTACGTTGTTACTAGCAGGTGCCCAAATTTCAACAAACGATGTATTTGTATTATTTGCACCACCATTAGTCATAACTTCAACTTTATACTTCTTGCTTTCGGTTACAGTAACTACTGAAGTATATTTTGCTTCAGTAACTGTTTGAGTGTCTAGCACAGTAGTACCATCTAATACTTTTACAGTATAGCCTGTGACAGCAGCATCAGCATCAGCAGCCCAGGTAGCTTTCACAAAACCATTTTCAACATTTGCCTTAAGGGTTATTACCCCAGCAGCCAATGCTGTCACACTAAACATGAGTACCATTGCAAGTGCTGTCAGCATGGACAATCCAAATCTTTTCTTAGACATTTAAATCCTCCCTCTTCTCTTCTCATTCCTTTGTTCTTTTTTAGATACGCAAAACCAATTCCCTAGCCTATCTTTATGGGCATTCCCCCTCTCAAGTATAGGACTCTCCCTTGATATTATTTATAAACGGCTACACGTGAGTTTAAGGTATCTGTGATATACACCTGATCATCCTTGTCCACGTACAGTCCGTTCGGAAGCGAAAATTGATTGTTAGCTTCGCCGTTTCCTCCGAAACTAAATAAATGCTTATCGGTTGTTTCTATTGAATCGTAGCCGAATACAAGGTGAGTTAAGTTACTAACAATGTAAACTATACCTCTTGTATCGACGCCGACACCCCTTGGGTTAACCAACACCGAGCCATCTGCACCTCCTGCGACAACTCGTACAAACTTACCCTCTTTGTCAAAGAGCTGAACCCGTTGGTTGCCGGAATCTGTCACATAGATGTTTCCATCTTTATCAACGGTCACTGCGTTAGGTGCTTTAAACTGTCCTGGTTTCACACCCGGTTCTCCGAACTCCTTAAGCTTTTTCCCGTCCATGTCGAAGACGACTACTTTACTTTTTCTAATCTCAGTGACATAAACCTTGTTATCAATAATTCGTATGCTGCCGGGAAATTCGATTATCTTTTCACTGGGATCTTTCTCCGCAAAGTATCTTATAAACGTACCTTTGGCATCTAATACTGAAATACTTCCGTTATAAAGATCTGAAACGTAAACGTTTCCTTCGTTGTCCCCAGTAATTCCATAAGGAAACTTGAACTCTCCTTTTGCAGACCCTTCTTTACCAAACTTATAAAGGGAGGTACCTCCAAGATCAAAGACCTGAACTCTTTTATTATTAGTATCAGTTACATAGACAAACTCATTAATAACCGCTACATCCATAGGTTTATTTAGTGCATCTTCCCCGAAACCACCATATATCATGTGACTATAAGCAGGTTGCGCCTTAGGGTTAAATACTTTCTGAGCCGAAGCGAAGATTGTCTGATTCTGAATAAAAAATAAATATAGAAAGAGAGAAGAGATTATCAAAAATATCATGGGCATCGATAGATAGACCTTTTTCCTATTGATTAGTGTCTTATGCACAATAGCTTGAGTATTGGTTTCCATATTCACTCACCTCGTTTTTATTTATTTCAGTCGTTCCAGTGCTTGGATTGCCTCTTTATGCAATGGGTCGTAGGATAAAGCTTCTTTGTAAACTGTAATTGCACCCTCTTTTTCGCCCTGCGCTTCTGCAACCATACCTACCTGGTAAATAATGTCAACATTGGCCGGCATAAATTTATTCGCTTGGTTGAGGGATTCCATGGCTTCCTTGTACATTTTAAGATTCCGATAAGCGATACCTGTTTGCAGGTGGGCTTTATACTCCCTAGGTGACAGTTCTAGGGCCTTTGAGAGGTTACTCAATGCTTCATCGTAGCGTTTTTCGTCGAGAAGTACCAAGCTAAGGTTATAGTAGGCATCAAAATTTTTAGGATCAATAATCAATGCCTGATTAAACTCTTTAACAGCGTCGGAATTTTGGCCTTTAACGTAGTAGGTATATCCTAATTCCACCCGTGCGCTGGCATTATTAGGTTCGGAGAGTACTTTTTGCTGGAAGAAGGCTAGTTGTTGATTAGCCCTTTGCATATCGATATCAATCCAGACGTATTTTTTTCCAACCACATACCACCCGCCTGCACTAATCGCAATTGTGAGCAAAATCAGCATAATTGTTTGAAGAATGGTAAAAGAATCGCTCTTTTGTCTTTTAACCACAGTTACCGTTGCTGGTACTTGGGTCATAATTTCTAAATTGTTTTCCATCATGGTCCCTCCTAGTTTTGTGATCTATTTTTGATGCTGGCCGTGTGACAGTTTGCACATCTTTGGCTATGACAGGTATAACAGTACTCCGTAACTTTAGGCCTAAACGGCAACTCAACCGGATGTGTTTGTTGCCAAGGTTTTTTATAATGTGTAGACGGATGACAGCTTCCACAGGAAATCGCAATTGATATCGAAGAGTTCGAACTTACACCGGACTGCGGTTGATTATCATGACAATTAAAACACTTATCTTTGTTTTGCACCGCGATGGGTGCATGCTTTTCCTGGAAATCTTCACCATGACTTGGAGGCCGCTTTTTATGACAATCAGTACAAAACGTATTCGTTTTGGCATAATCCTTTACCGAGATCGTCCCCGGCTTTCCGTTATCTTTGGAAAGAAACTGCTGGAAAACACTCTGATTTCCTTTTGATACCTCAACGGTTTCTTTACTCATATAAGAATGACAAGAATCACAGGAAAGGATGTCCTTGGCTGCCTCTTCACCGTGTGCCCCGTTTTTAAAGGCTTCTTCCTTGTGATTATTTGGAGTCATCGAAGTTGTGTGACAAGCACTACAATTTAAAGGTGCCTTACGGACTTTGTGACAGTTCATGCAGACATCCATGTCGGGTCGGAGGTTTTTGGGATCCGACATGATACTTTGTCCGACTGATTCATCCCATTTTTCGTAATCCGTTCTAAATGTCACTCGCTTTTTCACGATATTTCCGTGAGCAACACCCGTATGACATTGAGTACAACTCACATTTAGTTGCATATGCTTAGTATGGGGAATAATCAGATCGCCTGAAGGGGTTACTTTTCGTGTATTCATATCATGACATTGAGTACAGGTTGCATCCGAGATCGGAGTTGTTGACGTTATCGTGATTCCATAATTACCAGTAAGGGTCGCAATTACTTCTTTGACGGTAAAGACTTTATATTTTACTTTCGTCATAACCCCTGGCTCAACATGGCAAGAGACACAGGCCACTTGGCTGTGTGACGAAGCCTGCCAAGTATAAACCTCGGGCTTCATCATGTGACAAGAAGCGCAATAATCATTGCTTGAGGTTTTCTGAAAGGTCCCCCAAAAGAGGGCACCTACTCCCATAAAGATAAAAACGAAAGTTAGAAAGATTTTTTTATTAAATTTCAATGCTTTCATGCTCATAAAGTGCCCTCCTCCCAGAAATTCTAGGGGTTAGTCCTTATTGAAGGCATCCTTAGGAGAAAATCCATGCCCCTTCCATAAAATCAACTATACTCGTACGATTATTTTTTCGGTCTTTACATCAATTTTTGCGCGTTAGGAACGACTAAATGGCATCGCGATGTTTTCTCCTTAGGCAGATTCAGATGCCAGTGAGGGAGCAGGAACGCGCAGTGCTTAACTGCTCCTCACAAGGATTTCCGATTAATCAATGCTTAATTTTTTAGTACCACTTTATTGTCTTGAAACCAGTGACAAAGGTTACAGTAGACTGCGTTAGGTCCCGGAAGTGCTTTCCCAGGAAGCTGGGGTATCGTGGATTGGGGCTTAGTGGTTAATTTTTCGATATCGTGACAAGTCAAACAATTCGCCGGACCTGTAGTTCGTACAATTAGTGGGTGGGCCGGCAGCCAAGCTTGTTTATTAGCTAAGTGCCCCGCAGGCCGCTTAGCATGGCAACTCGCACAGAATGTATTGCTCCGAGCATAGTCTTTAACGTCAGAATCCTTGGTTAGCAATACTCGCTCTTTTTGCCGGGAGTGACAGGAAGCACAGTTAAGAACATCCTGACTGGCCGTAATCCCATGCTTAGATTTCCAGTCGTTACTCATGTGGGTGTCGGGAGTCATGCTCGCAGAGTGACAGGCACTGCAACTCATAGGGGCCTTTAATTTGCTTTCGGCAGCTACTGTCGTGTGCTGGGCGGGTACAGCAACAGTTCCAGTAGTATTTTCTTCCTGTTTTTGGACATATCCCAGTGATTCTTCCATTCTCTGTTTTTCTGATTGACCTAGGCCTTCATGCTCCAGCCAAGGCATTTTTCCCTCATTCACTTGTTCATGGCAATTCATACATACTTCCATCGCTAGTTTTGTTTCATCAAAATTCATCACTTTTTCTGCCTTCTCGGTGGTCCAAGTTGAATAATCCTTTTTCCCGTTTAAGCCCCGTTCAGCGACAAAGCCATGTGCCACACCAGCATGACAGGCCACGCAGGCAATCCCTTGTTCGAGATGTTTATCATGAGGAATTAAAATATCTCCAGATGTCGTAACCTTACGTGCCATACTGTGACATTCTATACATGCCTCATTTTTTATCGGATGGGGCATTACGATTGGATCCGGAACTGTTCGGGTAATGTGTTTATATAACTGCGTAAGGGCACTTATTTTGTGCGTCACGAGACTCTTAACTCCCGGTTCTATGTGACAAGCAACACAAGACACCTTTGAGTGGGAACTGACTTGCCAGGTAGCGACTTCGGGCGTCATTTCATGACAACTACTACAGAATTGCGGTGTCGACGTCACTTTTAGGGCCACGCCGGTAAACAAGGAAAGCCCCAAAATCCCTCCTAGAGCAAGTAATAACAGTTGTTTGCGGTTCATGCTGAAAAGCATCTTCTTCCCGCCGGAAAAAAGGCATTTAATATTTGCCAAAAAGTGTTTTACCTTATCCCCTACTTTTTTAAAAATCACGTGCTTGTCCCCGTCCTCTCGTAGATATGGTTAACTTTTTTCTAGAATTGCTATAAGGCTTTTAGAAATTGAAGTTGTGTAAGTATAAAAAATATTAATGTCATGATTGTTCTATTATGCACATTATAAATCATTTTACGACTTTATTCTACATTTATTTCTATTTATTCGACATATTTACCTTTATTATTTATTTCGATTCTACCATATGACAATATATTTTGATATACCTAATTCAATCCCAATATATAGCAAAATCTCTTTTTATTTTACTATTGGCCTAAGGCAATTAATCATCTACACTACTTAGTCGCATTTCCACACCCTTTATAGCGATACTTACGCTGAAAACTCCCCCTTGGATAATGCAAAAAAATCCAGTAATTCTATAAATTACTGGATTTTCGAACGTTATTTCTTTAAAGAAGACTACTACTTCTATAGTTGGAGAGGGACCTTGTTCACTTCAATCAACAAGCTAAAACTTCCGTACCCGTATAAACTCAGCTAACTCTTCTAACGCTTTACGTGTTGGGACTTGGGGAAGATCTTGCAGATGTTTTTTGGCCTTCAAAACATATAAATCCACCAAATGCATCGATTGATCGATGGCACCCGAGTTGTTAATCAGGCTAATTGTTTCCGACACCTCTTCATCCGTTTTATCCACTTTATGAAGCAGAGCCTTTAAATTAGCAGGATTCTGCAAGGATTTTAGTGCTAGAATCATCGGCAAGGTCATAATTCCCTGGCGCAAATCTCCTCCGATTGGTTTACCAAATTCGGAGGGCTTAGCCGTTAAATCTAGAACATCATCGACAATCTGAAAGGCCATACCCAACGAATGTCCATAAGCACCCAGTGCCCATACCTGACGCCTAGGGGCTCCCGAAACCAAAGCACCTAGGCGACAACAGGCTGAGATTAGTAAGGCGGTTTTACGTTTAATACGGTAATAGTACTGTTTTATGGATTGCTCTACGTCAAAGGAACACTTAATCTGCTGTATCTCCCCTTGGCACATTTCAACACTGACCCCTGCTAAAATGTGTGAGACCTCCGGATTATCAATCTTCGCAATAAGCATCAGGGATTTCGCTAATAAGTAGTCTCCTGTTTGCACGGATACAATATTACCCCAGTTTGCTTTAACGGTCGGTCGCCCTCTTCGGGTCATCGATGCATCAACGACATCATCATGAACTAACGTAGCCATATGAATGAGTTCCAACGCCATCGCCACTGGGATTAACCTTTCCAGGGGATAGCCATAGAATTTCCCGGCTAAGAGCGTAAACGCCGGACGTAATCGTTTTCCCCCTGCCGCTAATAAATGGACAGCCGAATCCTGGAGAATCGGAAAATCCGTCTCCACGAATTGGGTCAGTTCTTTTTCAACCCGTTGTAGATCTGAATTAATTTGATTGAAGAGCCAGAGTTGTTTCAAAACCGGTTCACCTGCTCGCACCCTTTTCTTCATAAGATACCATATCTAATGGCAAATCCGCCAGTGGGTCCTCCGGACTTTCTTCATCGTACTTTAACAATACCTCGTCAGTTTTTGGAGGAACTTCCGAGCCACTTTGCGGAGTGTGTGATTCTTTTTCATTACTACGTGACGAAGTCGTCTGCTCGAATGCTTTGTTGAGCATATTCTTCGGGGTATCCACGGTATTCTGGAATTCTTTGGTCAATTCATGGGTAGCTTTGCGGATTTCAAAAATTACTTTACCAATTGTCCGAGCTATATCTGGTAAATCCTCAGGCCCAAACAAGATCAGTGCAATCGCTAAAATTAAGAAGATTTCACTTAAGCCCACCTCGATACCCCCTTACTTCGAAGCTAGTTCTTTTTCTCGTCTACGAGCCACGAGATAACCCAACCAAATGCTGATTTCATAGAGGAGATACATCGGTCCCGCCATGAGGATTTGTGTCACGAGATCCGGTGTTGGGGAAATAACTACCGCCAAGATGACAATCGTCAGGATTGCCCAACGTCTTTTTTTAGCTAACGTCTGTGGAGATAAGATCCCGATGCGAATTAAAATCAATAAGACAATCGGGAGTTGAAATACAAGTCCAAAGGTTAAGAGAAAGGTTAAGATGAAGCCAAGATACGACGTTTTGGTCACAAAGGGCGTTGACTGAACTCCCCCGCTGCCGGCATAAATCAAGAACTTAATCCCTAGCGGCAACACAATAAAGAAACATAGGGCGGCCCCTGCCAGAAAGAGAAGTACCGAACTAGGAACAATAATATATAAGTATTTTCGCTCATTTTGCTTGAGCGCGGGTAGTACAAAACTCCAAATCTGCCACAGCAGAATGGGGAGTGCCAGAGCGAAGCCTATGAACATGGACACTTTAATCTTCACAAGCATGGGTTCCATGGGCGTCGTCGTAATGAACCGAATATCCTCCAACATGGTCACGGGCCTTGCTAAATAAGCGAAGGTTAGATCACTGAAGAACCAGCCGATCGCCGAACCCAGCAGTACGGCATACGCAGAGATGACTAAGACTTTGCGTAAGGCAAGTACATGTTCTAGTAAAGGCAAATTGGCATCCTTGCTTGGTCGCCTACGCATCAGCCTACACTTCCTTCCTATAGACCTTGAGCAACTCATAGTGTGTATTACGTTGAACCGCTTGGTAACCCGCATCTTCTATGCAACGAATAATTTCCTGCAACGGTACACGAGTCTGGACGCCAGCGGCACGAACGACATTTTCCTCTAACATAGTACTTCCAAAATCATTCGCTCCAAAACGTAAAGCAACCTGCGCCATCTTAGCGCCTTGTGTAACCCAAGAGGCTTGGATATTCGGTACATTATCGAGCATTAAGCGTGCGATTGAGAGCGTCCTCAGATATTCGACCCCCGTACTTCCTTCTCCGCCCAGCAAGGTGTTGGTCGGCGCAAAACTCCAGGGGATAAAGGCCGTAAATCCATGCGTTTGATCCTGAGCCTCTCGAACACGAACCATATGTAAAACCCGTTCTTCAAACGTCTCGACATGCCCAAACATCATGGTTGCAGTCGTCTTCATGCCCAGTTTATGTGCCTCAGTCATCACGTCCATCCATTGTTTCCAACCAATCTTGTTAGGACTGATTAGCTGACGTACTCGATCATCGAGGATTTCTGCCCCACCCCCAGGAATTGAGTCTAAGCCTGCCTTTTTAAGACGAAGAATTACTTCTTCAATTGGCAACTGGGCTTTGTTGGCTAGATCCCATATTTCTGGAGGGCTAAACGAGTGAATGTGAATGGTGTAATGAGCTTTGATATCGCGTAAAAGAGCTTCAAAGTACTCAAGATCCAAATCAGGATGCAATCCCCCTTGAATTAAGAGCTGAGTTCCCCCAACGTCCAGTGTTTCTTCAATTTTAGCATGTAATTCGTCCTGTGACAAAATATACCCATTAGCGTCACCTGGTTTACAGTAAAAAGCGCAAAACTTACATTGACAGGAACACACATTGGTATAATTAATATTCCGGTCAATGACAAAGGTCACAACTTTTTCCGGATGCATTTGCGTTCGGACGAGATCCGCTCCTTGACCTAGGGTAAGAAGATCTCCCTCTTCAAATAGTTTAACCCCATCCGCGCTAGATAAGCGTTCGCCCGCCAGACGTTTCTCAATAATTTTTAAGGTCTCCGTGTGCATGGTGATCCCCCTAACCCATTGCGTTCCACCGCTTCTCGGCCTGCTTTTTGAATCATGTGGATCATGGCTCGTTTCGTCATAACTGGACTGGTTTCCGCGTCTACTGCGGAACTAATTCGCTCCTCCACAAGGTTGCCCTCTAATTCATCGACTCCAAACGCCAGAGACACTTGAGTTAATTTGAGGCCTAGCATAATCCAAGATGCTTTAATATGTTCGAAATTATCCAGCAAGATCCTGGAAATCGCCAGAACTTTCAAGTCTTCAATTCCAGTAGTCGATGAAACCCCCATTGTTTCTTCTAGTACTGTATCTTTAGGGTCATAGGAAAGCGGTATAAAGGCTTGAAACTCACTTGTTTGGTCCTGTAATGCTCGCAACTGTAGTAAATGGTCTGTTCGTCCCTCAGCGGATACTAAAACCCCATAGAGCATCGTGGCATCGCAGACGTTCGTATCACTAACCTGTCTCGCCAAGGATGCATCGATGTTCCTCGTTGGTTGATGGAGTTCACTGACAGTAATATAGGTTTGATTACCGTTTTTCCGTTCGCGCACACTATTAGCCATATATCCCAGAGCTAAGATATCTTGACTCTTCATCAGGCGAACGCCCGCGTCACGATCTAATCGTTCGCCTTTTTCGACTTTTTCTATGAGGTCATATAGGTCACTTGAAGCAAACAATGAGGGCAAAATATCCCCCTCCTTTTCGTCAGCGCAATAGGATTAAATCCAGAATTGAAAATACAAAGAGCAAAAGACTTAAATAGCCATTAAGGTCGAAAAATGCCACGCCGATCTTCGACATGTCTTCAGCCGAGACAAGGCGATGCTGGCGATAGAGTAACACGATAGCAATCGCGACACCCACATAATACAGCCAACTCATCGTCATGACTACTCCGACGGCAATAAAAAAGATGGGTGCAACGATATGCAAACCCGTCGAAATCTCTAAAGCTCTCTTCAAGCCAAAAATTGCTGGAATTGAGTGCAGTCCTTCTTGGCGATCAAACTCCACATCCTGACAAGCATAAACGACATCAAATCCTGCGACCCAAGTCATGACCCCCAAGCCCAAGAGAATCGGCGCCAGTGCCCAATGACCGGTGATCCCAATCCAAGCTCCTGCTGGTGCCAAGCCCAGAGAAATTCCTAAGATAAGATGGCAGGCCCAGGTAAATCTTTTCGTATAGGAGTATAAGACCAGAAAAAAAACAGCAATGGGCATTAACCACAACGCCAAAAGATTGAGCTGGTACGCTGAATAACCAAGCAGTAGAAAAGAGAGCACCGTATAAATGTAGACTTCCTTCACTCGTAGCTGACCTGCGGGTAGAGCTCTTTGCGCCGTTCGAGGATTCCGTGCATCAATATGCCGATCAATCAGCCGATTCAAGGACATCGCTGCTGTGCGAGCGCCGATCATGGCCAGTGTAATCCAGAACAGCTTTAAACCAGGCGGAACACCTTCAGCCGCTAAAAAAGCTCCGAGATAGGCAAAAGGAAGAGCAAACAGGGTATGTTCAAATTTGATCATTTCGAAAAAAACTTTTAACTTTTGCATACTCCACTCCGTCCTTACGATCCTGCCATTGAGGGATCGTAATCTTTAATCAGCTGCTTCGTCATGAAGAGATACACTTCGTGAAGGGGAAGCAACTGAAGCTGAGACTCAGTAGAAATCTCATTTAAGATAACATTCGCCCGTTGAAGAATCACTTGAACCTCGATATTTTCCAAACGTTCTTTCCAAGCTCCCCATGCTAAGCCTAATTCCCAGCCAAAAGCTTCTATTTTCTGCTGTAAAGGAACTGAAACACCTGCCAGTTCAGCACTTAGACGAGCTGCTAAGGCGGTTAACGACGCGCTCTCCATTTCGATGATTGTGAGTGATTCAGCGATCCCAAGTTTTTGATCCCGGGCGAGCCATCTGGAAATCCCTCCCTCACTCATCGTTCCCATCACTTGAGCAAGTGGTTCTAAAAACAAAAGCAACTTTTCGCGGCATAACTCTAGAAAAAACTTCCCATATAATAAATCCCCAACAAGCACTGGGAATTGTCGGAGCTCTTCCGCAATGTTACTTTCATCCTTCATTAATTTATGGACTTTATTGGCCATAAATACATATTGAATAATTCCAGCCAAGGCTTCTGATTTTTGTCCATGGTCTTTAAAAGCTTGACTTACGGCTAAGACAATTGCTGGATTGACTGTTTGGTCAAGTTCATCCATATCCAACTGCACTAATTCCTCAAAATTCGCTGGCTTAAAGTTTATTTCTTGACGCAACCGCCTTTGTACCTTGCTTAGTTTCTTTGCAAAGCAAAAATCAACCGGAACCATATTATCGCTCCTTGCTACTGTTCTACGTATCTATAAGACATTAACCTATTATACATTCGCGATACTTATGTAAAGTCCTGCCCCTATTTATGTAAGCTACTCTGATAATATGACATTATTATCGCAAGAGTATGTAATAATATATCAAAATCGAAATACAATAGACCCTGCAACTTCTTAGTTACAAGGTCTATCTAGTCCGCACTTGACTTAGTCCGGAGTAAAATAAATATCCCTCCTAAATATTTACCGCTTCCTTTGGATCTTCAACTATTCCCCGCTTGATTTCTGTTGCTGTCATATGACCTGCCTCGAAATGATCGGTTAAAAAGTTACAGGCATCCCAGGGATTGACACGGTCCCCGCAAGTAAAGACGTCTACAGCTGCATATCCGAGTTCTGGCCACGTGTGGATGGCTAAGTGTGATTCTGAAATAACCACAACACCACTCACCCCTTGAGGACTAAATTTATGAAAGATTACCTCACGTACCTCGGCCCCTGCCTCCAAAGCTGCGTTGACCATAATTGCTTCGACTTTTTCACGATTGTTTAAAATGTCGAAGCTACACCCATAGATCTCAGCCAACACATGACGTCCAAGAGAATTTGCCAATTGTGATCGTTGCCCCCTTTATTCTACAAAATAGGAAGGAATCCGAGCCGGACGTTTCCTCTCCGGTATCCCCAAATTCCCATCAGATTAAATTTTAGCACAAAGTTCTAGGTTGTCAATAAAAACTTCAATATTCTTTAATCCTACAGCAAAAACATAACTTCCCTATTAAAGGTTATTACAATTTCGGAGAATTGTTACTCTTTCGTTTCCCAGTCTTCACTCTCTAGAAACTGCTTTCTGCCAGCCTTTATAATATTATATTGTACTGCAATAATCTAACCATAACTAACTTAAACAAATTGAACCAAATTAAATACAACAACTCTATTGACTTGCATGCCACTCTATTTTAAACTAAACAAGATGTAAGTTTATTAACGGAGGTGTCATATTTGAGCCAAACCTTGACCGCTGCAGAAGCAGCTAAAATCTTAAAAATCTCAAAATATACCCTATATGAGCTTGTAAAACGGGGAGAAATTCCCGCTCACCACATCGGTCGCCAACTTCGTATTGATCCGACAGTGTTAGACCGATACTTACGAGGGATTCTTAGTTCAAATGACAGCAGCCCTGCTGTAACTATGCCCTCAGACACCTCTAAATTACCCGTTATTCGCTTCATTGGCAGTCACGATCCGGTCGTCGAGCTACTTTTCGAGTTTCTCAAACATGCAGCAATTCCCGTCGAATCCTCGATTTCCTTCAAAGGAAGCATGGATGGGTTAATTGCGCTTTATCGCCGAGAAGCAGAGATCTCTGGAGCACATCTCTGGGATGAAGCATCACAAGACTATAATATCTCCTTCGTCAAACATGTTATCCCCGGAGAATCCGTTTGTATTGTTAATTTAGTTCAACGGGAGCAAGGGTTCATCGTGGCACCCGGTAACCCATTAAATCTAAAGACCTGGGAAGACATAACTCTAGAAGGGTTGCAATTTATTAACCGCCAAAAAGGATCAGGCACCCGCTTGCGCCTCGATGCTTACCTCAAATCAGCCACGATTTCTCCCGGCCAGATTCTAGGTTATGAACATGAAGAAACCACTCATTCAGGAGTCGCCTGCCTTGTGGCAAGTGGACAAGCCGATGTCGGCGTCGGAGTAAAAGCAGCTGCCCAGCGACTTGGCCTTGGTTTTATCCCCCTCTTTCACGAACGCTATGATCTGGTTTGCTTGGGAAAAACGGCGAAATCTCCAATCTGGCAACAACTTCTAAATGTCTTAAGATCTCCTGGATTTATCCAGGCCATTCACCAACAAAACGGATATGATACATCCCTAACAGGGAAAATTCTGTTAGATAGTTGAATGTGTTTCTCCACGCCTGATCCACTGCACTCATTGAAACAATTCCTCTCTACGTTCTCTTGTAGGGGCAATTTATAATTGCCCTAGGTCTTGTACTCTAGCCATAGAAGCTTGTATATATGAAAGGATATAATGATTTAATGAAAAAGACACTTAGTCATCGCCTTAACCTTGGTTTCACTTTACTTATTATTGCCATCATGGTGCTCGTTACAGGCTGTGGGAAAACAGCAACCCCTACAACTTCTACTACCCCAGCACCACAATCAACTGAAACTCCAAAGCCTGCTCGACCCGAGATCATTTTATCAACGACGACGAGTACACAAGACAGTGGATTACTCGAGGTGCTCCTCCCAGTATTCGAGAAAAAAACGGGCTATAAAGTCAAACCCATAGCAGTTGGCACCGGGGCAGCATTAGCCATGGGAGAAAAAGGCGACGCCGACGTTATGCTAGTGCACGCGCCAACCTCTGAAAAGAAATTAGTAGATAATCAGACAGCCATTAACTATCAACTCGTAATGCATAACGATTTCGTTCTAGTCGGACCGTCAACAGATCCCGCCAAGGTCAAAGAAACAAAAACAGTTATTGATGCTTTTAAAGGGATTGCTGCTAGTCCCTCAATCTTTGTCACCCGTGGCGATGATTCTGGAACAGATAAAATGGAAAAAGCCTTATGGACAAAGGCCAATATCAAACCTACGGCTGATAAGTATCAATCGACGGGTCAGGGCATGGGGCAAACTCTGACCATTGCCTCTGAAAAAGAAGGGTACACCCTAACCGATCGCGCTACTTATTTGGCTACGAAGAAAAACTTAAAACTTGATATTCTTCTTGAGGGCGAAATTTCTCTCTTAAATATCTATCACGTCATGCAAGTTAACCCTGAAAAATTCCCAAAAGTTAACTCAGATGGCGCAAAAGCCTTTGTTGAGTTCATGATTGATGCAGATACCCAAAAACTTATTGGAACCTTTGGCAAAGACAAATACGGCCAGCCCCTCTTCTTTGCTGACGCTGGCAAAAAGATGGAAGATCTCAAGTAGTAAATTACTTCTTCCGAAAGGCGAATTACCCTTGCACCGAAAGGAAAGTTAATGTATGGACATGATTTGGCAAGGAATCAAAGCAGCTATTCACCTTCTGATAACCGGGGATCCCGAGGTGATCGGCATAACGCTTCTTACTCTTAAAGTATCTGGAACAGGAACGTTCATAAGTCTGCTTATCGGGATTCCATTCGGTACACTCTTGGCTCTCAAACCCTTTCCAGGACGTCGCTTCGTCTTAAGCGTCGTTAATACTGGAATGGGTTTACCTCCAGTGGTCGTAGGGTTGTGGGTCTCAATTTTTCTTTGGCGTTCTGGACCCTTTGGATTTCTAAATATTATGTATACCCCAACAGCCATTATTATTGCTCAAGCAATCATTGCCTCTCCCATTGTTGCTGCCTTAACCTGTGCCGCACTTCAACAAACCGACCCCAAACTTCGACTCCAAATAAGGGCGTTGGGCGCAACTCGCTTCCAGTATATTTGGTTGTTGCTAAAAGAAGTCCGTTTTGCAATCTTTGCCGCAATCATTGCCGGTTTTGGGGCAGTCGTTTCTGAGATCGGTGCTTCTATGGCTGTAGGGGGCAACATACATGGCCAGACTCGTGTTCTTACCACAGCTACAGTCCTAGAAGTATCTAAAGGCAATTTCGATATTGCGATCGCCTTAAGTATCATCTTATGTTTACTCGCCTATGGGGCAACTTTAGGCTTAACCCTACTCCAACAGAAACAGCAAGGAGGCTCATAAGGTGCTCGAA